>CANJKA010000008.1 GCA_947474675.1 Flavobacteriales bacterium | reverse complement strand
ATGAGAGTTATAGGTGAACATGCCTCAACAGCTATTCAAGGTGTCGCTTTATTAATAAAAATGAATGCTTCAATTGAAGCGTTAGCGGAATTAATTCATCCTCATCCATCCATTGTCGAAGGGATTCAGGAATGTGCAAGAATGTTGCTAAATAAATCAATTTTTAAATCTTCCGTTTTTAAAGATAAATTGTCCTGTTACTCATTGATCGATGGCGTGAAAACTCCTTTGGAAAGGCTTTAGTTGGGGCATAGGTCAAAGGTCTTTACGGTGCTAGTGGAATTAGGCCATAGGAAACTTTAAAATAGATTTTTGATGTTTAATTATTTTATGATGAGAGAAAATGCTTGGCCTGTTGGAGAACAAACCAATGGCACATATTTGTTTATACCTAGTTACATTTATGCCATTTTAATCTTAGTAATATTTATTTTACTTGTGAGATATTTATATAAAAGAAAAAATAAATAAGTCTAATAACTTTCATCACGCACACAGCACCTATATGTCCTTATATGGTTTTTTAAAAAAAAATGTTGAATTTTTAATGTTTGATTGTCAATAATTCAACATCAAACATCCACAATTCTACATTACCCAACTCAGTTCTTATATGTCCTTATATTCCTTATATGGTTTTTAAAAAAAATGTTGAATGTTGAATGTTGAATGTTTAATTTTTAATGTTTGATTGTCAATAATTCAAAATCAAACATCCACAATTCTACATTACCCAACTCAGTTCTTATATGTCCTTATATTCCTTCCCTTTGGTCTTCGAAAGCTATCACTTTCTCTTATGGTTCAAAAAAAAATGGGCGTGTGAGTGTATAATATCTACAGTATAAAATCTATTTTCTTGAATCTTAAAATCTTGAATCTTCAAGTCTAAAAAAAATCATTTCCCCTTCAATTCCATTGCTCTCAATGTATTAATCATTAATGATGCGATTGTCATTGGCCCAACTCCTCCTGGAACAGGTGTAATAAATGAACATTTAGGAGCAACATTTACGAAATCTACATCACCACTTAAATACCAACCTCTAGGTCTTGATTCATCTATAACTCTGGTTGTTCCTACATCAATAATTACAGCTCCATTTTTCACCATATCAGCAGTTACAAAACCTGGTTTTCCAATTGCTGCGATTAAAATATCAGCTGTTAAGCAAATTTCTTTTAAGTTTTTTGTTTTACTATGAGTAAGAGTTACTGTACAGTTTCCTGGATTTGTATTTTGAGCTAAAAGAATACTTAATGGTTGACCTACAATATTACTTCTACCAAGGATTACACAATTTTTCCCTTCTGTTTCGATGTTATTTCTTTTTAATAATTCCATAATTCCTGCAGGTGTAGCAGGTAAAAATCCAGGAATATTTAAAATCATATTTCCCAAATTTACAGGATGAAACCCATCTACATCTTTTTTAGGATCAATTGCTTGGGTAATTAATAATTCATCTATATGTTTTGGTAAAGGAAGTTGTACAATAAATCCATCCACACTTTTATCTTCGTTTAAAGCTTGTACTTTGGCTAATAAAATTTCTTCAGAAACTGATTCATCGTATCTTATTAAAGTGCTTTCAAATCCGATTTCTTCACATGCTTTTACTTTTGCGTTAACGTAAGTCATTGACCCACCATCATTACCAACTAATATTGCAGCTAAATGAGGTATTTTTTTACCGTTTTGTTTACGATCAAGTATAGCAAGAGTCAATTCTTTTTTAATCTCTTCTGAAGTTGCTTTTCCGTCTAATAGTTGCATGTGCATGAATTTTATACAAATATACTTCTGTAATAGTTTAAAAAAAAGGGTTCTTTAAATTAAAATCTTTAAGTGCTCGTATTTAGAATGATTTTAAAGTCAATTCCAATCTAAAGTATTTAACTATCACTATATTTGTAAAAAAAACAGGGATATGAAAAGTGTGTTTTTGGTAGTGATTTTATTAGTTTCAGTTTATTCGAACGCTCAAGAAGTAACTGGATCTGAAGCTGGAATAGAAGGTTATTTTGGTGCTTCTACAGTTGGGGGTAATTATGGTGTTGGGTTGAAATATGGTGTTCAATTGAATAAGAATTTTGTTGTAGGTCCTTCATTTAGAATCATGAAGGGATGGTCAAATAATAATGGGACCAATTATAATTATTCAATTTATGGAGGAGGAATCTATGCACACGCTCGTTATGGAAATATGATTTTTGGTGGAGTAGAATTAGAAGTATTGCATTCTCCTTTTAATTTTGGATTATATTCTGTATCTGTTAATCATTGGGTGCCTACTGCTTTTATTGGAGGTGGATTTTCGAGAGAGTTTATTGATTTAATAAGAATTAATGCGGGTGTTTTTTATGATGTAATAAACAGTGTTAATAGTCCTTTTCGGCCAAGTTATAAAATGACGAAAACAAATTCATTGACAGGGCAGGTGAGCGGTTTTATTCCTGTAATTTATAGAATTAATTTCTTTATTCGAATTGGAGATGGCAAAGAAAAGGAAGTGATTAAAGAAGAAGATGAATTGTAGATAAAATATATAAGTCAATGCTATAGCTTATTATGACTGAGTTTAAAGTTAAGTTGTCGTTTTGAATTGATACAAATTATAAAATAAGATTGCATAAAAAAGGTTGTTCCAGAAGAACAACCTTTTTTATATTCATTTTGAACTATTGACCGTGCATTTGTCCTTGTGGATTTTGTGGTTCTGGTTTTAATAAACTACCAGCTTTTCCAAAATCATGAAACTCAATGTAAAAACAAAGTGATTCACTTCCTTGAGATTCACCGTAAGCTAATTCAGTAGGGATAAATAATTTATATTTTCCTCCTTTTTGTAAATGAGGAAAACCTTCTTTCCATCCTGTAATAATTTGACCTCCTAAGTTAAACGCAGGTACTTCTTTCCCTGATTGTTTTTTGTAATCAAATGAACTTTGAATTGTGTCACCTGATGCACTTGTAAGAATGTAATCAACTTTAACATCGTCAGTTGTTCCAGGAAAAGCACCTGTTCCAGCTTGAAGGGTTTGGATAATCATTCCATTTGGAAGAATTTTAATATTAGGTAGTTTTTTAGCATTTTCTAACATTTTTGCACCATGCATCTTGTTAAGATCAACTACGAAACCTTTAACCATATTCATTCTTTCTTCTTTAGGTACAAGTGTGTCTTTTTTAAGAAGTGAGTGTCTAAATCCAATTGTTGCCATTTTTAAATCTAATTGATCGATGGCTCCAATTTTTGACCATCTATCGTAAAAATGTGAGCCAACTGTTTTTCCAATGCATAAACAACCTGCTGCTAAATAAGTAGTGTCAAAATCTTGACCTTGAGCACCAAATAATTTTCTTAAAGTTGCCTCACATTCAGCATCATTAGAAGCTTTAGTATTGAATCCTTTTTCAAAACCTTCTACGATTAAATCAAAATTATATCTAGCAAGATTAGGGTCTTTTGATTCCATAATCATTTTCCCTTGATCTGCACCAATGCAATAAGATAACTTGTCTTTTTGAGTCTCAAGTTTCACAACTTCTTCTTCTGTTGCTTTCTTGTTTCCACATGAGACTAACAATAGTAAAGCGGGAATTATTAATAAATTTCTCATATTACAAAACTTCTAATAATTCAACATCAAAAACAAGAGCCATAAATGGTTTGATTGCTCCTCCTGGTTGAGGTTGAGCTCCATAAGCTAATTCTGTTGGGATGAATAATCTATATTTCGAACCTTCATTCATTAATTGCAATGCTTCAGTCCATCCTGGAATTACTTGATGAACACCAAAACTTGCTGGTCCTCCTCTTTCAATTGAACTATCGAAAACAGTTCCATCAATTAAAGTACCGTGGTAGTGAACTTTAACGTGATCTTGTCCTGCTGGTTTTTTACCAGTTCCTTCAACGATAACTTCATATTGTAATCCACTTGCAGTAGTTTTTACTTCTGGTTTTAATTTGTTTTCATTTAAAAAAGCTTCACCTTCTTCTTTGAAAATACCAAATTTTTGTTCGCCAATTGCATTTAAATAAGATTGGATAATCCCATTTGCTTCTTGAGGAGAATATTTTAAAGTTGCTCCAGCAAATGAATCTTTTATTGCTTCAGCTAATATTTCTGTTGAAAGACCTTCTAAATCTTGTTGCTTTAAACTGTCTGCTATGCTAAGTCCTACACAGTAACTTGCTGCTTTTACTTCTTCTGTCATTATTATAATTTTTCCGCAAATATACAATTTAAAAAAGATTAGATGTTAAAAGGTTAGAAGATTTAAGTCATAAAATTATTGGAATTAACTTGATTTAACAATTTTGATAAGGGTACTATAGAAAGACGGCGATTTTCTTAACCACAGATTTGAACAGAGTTATTTTACAGAGGTTCACGAAGTTTTTTTTAAATGGATTTAAATGTCTTTTCTCTATGCCCTCTTTTATTTGAAGTATGCTTCGTTCAGGGCAAACGCATTTAAATTCTGTGGAAATAGACTGTTTTTTTAACACAGAGTACGAAAGGAGTTAAAAATAGGAGTTTCATTAAGTTTTTACATAGCACTTTAAAAAACTTTGCGAAACTCAGTGAAAAAACTCTGTGTTAATCTGTGGTTTTAAAAAAAATCTAAATGCGTTTGCCCTAATGCTTCGTTTTAATAATTACTTTTTATCAAAAAAATGCTTAAAATTGTACTAAAGTATATTTTCTGGAATTAAAATCTACATATAATACAATGCTTTCTCTTTCTGAGGGAATCTATAAAGAAAAAGGCTCAAAATTTATTGGGTATGCTATTGCGTGTTATTCTGAAGAAGAGGCAAAGATTTTTTTAGAGACGTGGAAAAAAGAAAATCATCAAGCTCGACATTTATGTTATGCGTATCGATTTGGTGTAAATCAAGATGTTTACAGGGCGAATGATGATGGAGAACCCAATAATTCTGCAGGTGCACCTATTTACGGACAGATTCAATCATTTGATTTGAGTAATGTTTTGATTGGAGTTGTGCGTTATTATGGAGGTACAAAATTGGGGGTGGGAGGATTGATAAATGCCTATAGAACGGCTGCAAAAGAAGCAATTGAATCTGGTGAAATAATGGAAAAGGAAGTTTTTGAATGGGTTCAATTGAATTTTGACTATATCGATATGCCTCCAGTTATGAGTTTTATTAAGAAATACACTTTACGCATTGAGAAACAAGAATTTGAGATAAATTGTGAAATGATTTTATCTTTACCTTTAAATCAAAAAGAGAATTTAAAAAATGAGTTGGCGGATTTATCAACTTTAAAACTTATCATATTAGGAATTTATTAGAACATGAAATTATTAAAGGAATTAGTTGAAATAAGAGGTGCTTCAGGGGACGAAAGTAGAGTACGTGATTTTGTAATTAATTATATTGAACAAAATCAAAGTAATTGGAAAGTGAAACCTGAATTATTCCATGGTGATAATTTTCAAGATGCATTAATTGTTGTTTTTGGAAATCCAACAACCGCAATCTTTGCTCACATGGACAGTATTGGTTTTACTGTAGGATATGGGAAAAATTTAATTAAAATAGGTGGTCCACGCACAATTGATGGGATGCAATTAGTTGGCTCTGATAGTTTTGGTGAAATAGAAACTGAATTGATGGTTATTGAAGATCATGATGGAGATAAAGAACTTCAGTATGTTTTTGATCGAGAAATTGAGAGAGGTACGATTTTAACTTTTAAGCCTAATTTTAGAGAAACGGACGATTTTATTCAATCGCCTTATATGGATAATCGATTAGGAATGTGGAATGCCTTGAAAGTTGCTGAATCTTTGGAAAATGGAGCAATTGTTTTTTCTACTTATGAGGAACATGGAGGAAATTCTGTTGGCTTTTGTGGTAGTTTTTTATTTGAAAAATATGGTTTGCGTAAAGCGTTGATTTCTGATATAACATGGATTACTGATGGTGTTCCTCATGGAAAAGGTGTTGCTATATCAATGAGGGATAGTAGTGTTCCTAGAAGGTCTTTTTTAAATAGAATTATTGAATTAGCAAAAGAATCAAAGATTAGTTATCAATTAGAGGTTGAGTCTGCTGGAGGAAGTGATGGAAGTATGTTACAAAAATCTGATTTACCATTTGATTGGTGTTTTATCGGTGCAGCAGAGGATAATGTGCATTCACCTGATGAAATTGTTGCTAAACATGATATCATGTGTATGGTAGAATTGTATAAATATTTAATGATTCATTTATAAATAATTTTAATTTAACTTTTTAAAATGGATAGTATTAAAGATATATCTTGTCAAATTTATAAATACGACAATGATTTTTTTCTGATTTCAAAAAATTCACCGGAGTATTTTGCGAAAGAATTTGCTTCAACAGAAATTCATAAAGATAAAGTTGTTTGGCTTAATTTTCATGATATAACTGATAATTTCAGTATTGAAAGATTAGGAGAATCTTTATCTATTGATAAATTATCTATAGAAGATATTTTTAAAGAAAAACATAGACCAAAATTAGAAGAATATCCTACTTATTTATTTTTCTCTATTAGATCTGCTTTACCGGATGAAAAGAATCTTTTTGTTTTGGAGCAAGAGCAAATTAGTTTTATTTTGGGGGATAATTACTTAATTTCTTTTCAAGAAAAAAGTTCAGACCATTTTACGGAAGTTAGAGAGAGAATCGAGAAAAAACGAGGGAAAATTAGAACAAAAGGTCCTGATTTTTTATTGTTTAGAATGTTAGAAGCAGTTATAGATAATTATTTTGAAGTTTTAGAACAAATTACAGGAACAATTGAAGAGTTAGAAGTTAGGATGCTTCATAGCACCACAAGTGACACCTTGAAGTTGATAGAATTGCAAAAAAGAAAGTTGGTTGAATTGCGTAAAATAGTTCTTCCTTTAAAAGGAGCAACATCACAATTAGAAAAATCGCTAAGTCCTTTAATTGATAAGGATAATCATTATTATTTTTCCGATTTGAGAGAGCACTGTTTGTCCGTTTTGGAAGAGATTGATTCAAATAAGCAGATTTTAGATGGCTTGAATAATTTGTATTATGCGATTCAAGGACAAAGGATGAATGAAATAATGAAATTACTTACAATTATTTCAGCTATTTTTATCCCGTTAACATTTATTGCAGGAATTTACGGGATGAATTTTGACTTTATGCCAGAATTGAGAACAAAAAATGGTTATTATATTACACTTTTAGTGATGTTAGGAATTGCAATTGGTTCTATTTTGTACTTTAAAAAAAGAGGTTGGTTGGGTAATAAATAATGAGAAAGTAATTAGACATAAAAAAAGCGCAGATGATTCTGCGCTTTTTTTTATGTCTAATATAAATTAGTTTTTCGCTAATACTTTGGGAGCAGCAGCTAAAATATCTTCACTTGTTTCTGAAGTATATTGTTCGAAGTTTTTAACGAATTGTCTAGCTAAGTTACTAGCAGTAGAATCGTATGCAGCTTTATCTGCCCAAGTAGAACGAGGGTTTAATATTTCTGTTGGAACACCTTCACACTCAGTTGGCATAGCTAAGTCAAAAACTGGTAATGTTTCAAAAGTAACATTGTCTAATTTTCCAGTTAATGCAGCTGTAATCATTGCTCTAGTATAAGAAAGTTTCATTCTACTTCCTACACCGTAAGAACCACCTGACCAACCTGTATTGATCAACCAAACTTTAATATCAGTTCCTTCTAATTTTTCACCTAGTAATTTTGCATATTTTGCAGGGTGTAAAGGTAAAAATGCTTTACCAAAACAAGCTGAGAAAGTTGTTGTAGGTTCAGTAATACCCATTTCAGTTCCAGCAACTTTAGCAGTGTAACCTGACATGAAGTGGTACATTGCTTGCTCTTTCGTTAATTTAGAAATTGGAGGCAATACACCAAAAGCATCAGCAGTTAAGAAGAAAATATTTTTTGGAGAAGTTCCAACAGAAGGAACAACGATATTGTCAATATAATGAATAGGATAAGAAACACGTGTGTTTTCTGTAATCGTATTGTCTTCGTAATCTGGATTTGAAGTACCTTCTTCGAAAACGATGTTTTCTAAAATTGCTCCAAATTTAATTGCGTCAAAAATTTGAGGTTCTTTTTCTCTTGATAAATCAATTGTTTTAGCATAACATCCACCTTCAAAATTGAAAACAGAATTGTCTGACCATCCATGCTCATCATCACCAATCAATTGACGATTTGGGTCAGAAGATAAAGTTGTTTTACCTGTTCCTGATAAACCAAAGAAAACTGCAGTATCACCTTCAGCTCCAATGTTTGCAGAACAATGCATTGAAAGAACATTTTTTTCGTGAGGTAGAATGTAATTCAAAACAGAGAAAATTCCTTTTTTAATTTCACCTGTATATCCAGTTCCACCAATGATGATCATTTTTTTAGTGAAATTTAATATTGCGAAATTGTGTTGACGTGTTCCATCTTCAGCAGCAACAGCCATGAATTCAGGAGCACATACGATGTGCCATTCAGGAGTAAAGTTTTCAATTTCAGCCTCTGTTGGACGTAAAAACATATTATAAGCAAACATGTTTGACCAAGGATTCTCAGTGATAACACGAATATTTAAACGGAAATTGTCATCTGCACACGCATAAGCATCACGAACATAAACATCTTTCCCAACTAAATACGCTTTCATTTTTGAATAAAGTGCGTCAAATTTTTCAGGTGTAAATTTAAAGTTAACATCTCCCCACCAAACAGAGTTTTCTGTTTTTTCATCACAAACAACAAAACGATCTTTTGGAGATCTTCCTGTGAATTCACCTGTTTCAATTGCTAGTGCTCCGTTATCTGTAAGCATCCCTTGACCATTTAAAATAGTATCTTCTACTAATTCAGCTGGTGATAGATTCCAAAATTCATTTTCTAATCCTTCTAAACCTATTGATTTATTCAAATCAGCATTTTTACCTTGTTTTCCAAAAATGTTCATACCTTTTTATTTTGAAGCTTTCGCTTTGATTTTAAGGTGCAAAAGTACACTATTTAAGATTAAAAACCGATTTATTATCCATTTTTTACGCACAATTTAGCATCTAAAATTGTTAATATTTATTTCAGGTGTTACACTTTAAATATTTAACACATTGATTATTAAGTGTTTTAATATTTGAGAATATTCTTTACGCTAGGTTTATAAGTGCTTGAATAGCTGAGGTTATATTCTTTTTAACTTCTAAAATTGATGCATTCATCATATAGCAAGGTGCAGAAATAATTTTGTTTTCGATATCAATTTCGATTTCTCTGACGGTTTTTAAGGTGTGTATGGCCCCTGTTTTTTCAATTTCAGTTGAAAATGATTGAATATCATAAGGAGATTTTTCAAAAGTTGTACCTACTGTTAATGTTGATTTTATGGAAGAATTTTCTAGAGCTTTAGCTAAAAGAATAGGACTGACACAAAGAGCTGCAATTGGTTTTCCAACGTTGATCAAGTTGACTAATAACAATTTAACCTCAGGCATTATAGCTCCGTCTGCGCCATTAAATGCCCATTTAGTAAGGTTTTTTGCACTTCCAAAACCTCCTGGAATTACTAATGCATCTATATCTACAGGTTGAATACTTTTAATGTCAACTATTTCTCCACGGGAAATTCGAGCTGCTTCGATCATCATGTTTCTTTCTTCAGGCATTTCTTCACCAGAAAGATGGTTAATTACATGGTGTTGGTTCGCATTAATGCCTATACAAATATATTCGGCTCCTAATTCTTCAATTGCTAACATTGATAATACAGCTTCTTGAATTTCAGCACCATCGTAAACTCCACAACCAGATAATAATATACCAATTTTCATTTTCATGTTTTTTAATAAGGTTAAAATTAATAACTATATTATAGATATGTGTTGTATCTAGTTAAAAAGTTGAATAGAATTATTATTTATCTTAATTATTGTTAGGTTTTAACTTAATATATTGTAGTTTTGTTTTATTAATAACATAATCCTTTAATCAATTAAATAAAACCCAAATGAAAAAAGTAATCACTCTGGCATTAGGAATCTTTTTACTCGCAAGTTGTTTCTTGTCTTGTAAAAAAGGAGATAATGATCCATTCTTATCATTAATGTCAAGAAAAGCTAGATTAGTTGGTAGTTGGCATGTTTCTAAAAGAGAAATCATTGCAACAAATATAAACGGAACTACAACTATAAAAATTCAATCGATTTACGATGGAACGCAAAACATTACTACTACAACGACTATTGTAGGAACTGTTACGACGTCTGTAGTTGATACAATGAAATATTCAGAATCTTTAGATATTAATAAAGATGGAACTTATAAACTGATGAACATGAATGCGAATCAGTTAGATGTTGATATTGCAATAGGTCGATGGATGTTTATTGGGAAAAGTAAATTAGATAATTTAAAAAAGAAAGAGGCGATTTTAATGACCTTAACACAATCAATTATTTCAAATGGAAGTTCTACTAATACAGTTAATTATACTGATTTAAATGGATCGACTGTAGTGATTGATGAATTGAAAAATAAAGGATTTGTTACAATTGTTCAGGAGGATAGTGAAAATAGTACAGGTTTAGTTTCTAGTAAAAAGACAACTAAAACTACGTATAATTAAATTTTATAACTACAACAAAAAAGTCCGATTTTCAATTTAGAAAATCGGACTTTTTTGTTTGATATTTTTATTCAAAAACATATTTTATCTTTTCTCCCCAGCCATCCAAAGCTAAATAAATTTCACTTCCTTTCTCTTTTTTGAATGCCAAATCAGAAATGTCTACTTTTATTTGTGTCATGATTAGTTTTTTACATTTATCTTCTGTTGTAATATGAATCAAATGGACGGTTCTTATTGGCGGTAAAGATTTTGCCATCATTAAACTCCCAATCATTTCAAAAGAATGTTCACCACAACCACCACTATAACTTACATCAATAAGCATAGTATTGCCTTCAATGGCTACTCCAGAAATTTGAATAGGGGCAGAAATTGTCTTTTTTTCTCCAAGAATTGCTTTAATTCTATTGTTTTGTTTTCCTGAAGATGTTTCAGATAATTCTTTTTTTGAAGTCATGTCTTTTTCTGATGCACAGCCTAATACTGTCAGTAATAAAATGGAAAAATAGATACTTTTCATATGCGAAAATTTATTTTATGAGAGATTTATTTTAATTGAAATATTGAAATCCTTTCTTCAAATATAATACCATTCATTTAAATTAAACTGATTTTAATGATAAAGTTAAAGTCTTCTTGTGAATGTCTTGTGTCTAACGTCTTATTTGCCTAATTTTGCACCATGAAAACAAAGACGTTAAAAAAGAACAAAGTAAATGTAATTACATTAGGTTGTTCTAAAAATACCTTCGATTCAGAAGTGTTGATGGCTCAATTAAATGCGAATAAATTTGATGTTGAACATGAATCAACTTCGGATGACGCGGAAATTGTAATTATCAATACCTGTGGATTTATTGATAATGCGAAACAAGAATCAATCGATATGATTATTCAATATGTGGATGCTAAATCGGAAGGTCTTGTTGAAAAAGTTTTTGTTACAGGTTGTTTATCAGAGAGGTATAGGGCAGATTTAGAGAGTGAATTCCCTGAAGTGGATGCTTTCTTTGGAACACGTGAATTACCTCGCTTATTGAAAACGTTAAAAGCGGATTATAAGCATGAATTAGTGGGAGAACGTTTATTGACAACTCCTTCACATTATGCGTATTTTAAAATCGCTGAAGGGTGTGATCGACCTTGTTCTTTTTGTGCTATTCCAATTATGAGAGGAAAACATGTTTCTACTCCGATTGAAGATTTGGTAGAAAGTGCTAAGAAATTAGCAGCAAAAGGAGTCAAAGAATTAATGTTGATTGCGCAAGATTTAACGTATTACGGATTAGATATCTATAAAAAACGAAATTTAGCTGAGTTGGTTGAACGTTTGTCTGAAGTGGAAGGAATTGATTGGATTCGTTTGCATTATGCTTTTCCAGCTGGTTTTCCAATGGATGTTTTAGATGTAATGAATTCAAAAGCGAATGTTTGTAATTATTTAGACATTCCTTTACAACATGGATCTACAAAAATTCTTCAAGCAATGCGTCGTGGAATAACACGTGAAAAAACGGAGGAATTAGTAGCTCAAATCAGAGAAAAAGTTCCAGGTATTACATTGAGAACAACTTTAATTGCAGGTTATCCAGGTGAAACGGAAGAAGATTTTCAGGAAATGTATGATTTTGTTGAAAGAAGTCGTTTTGATCGTTTAGGGATTTTCACCTACTCTCATGAGGAAAATACACATGCTCACGATTTTGAAGATGATGTTCCTGCGAAAGTCAAGCAAGAACGTGCAGATAAAATAATGGAATTGCAGTCTGGTATTAGTTATGAATTAAACCAATTAAAAGTTGGTAAAAAATACAAAGTGTTGTTTGATAGAGCAGAAGGGGAATATTTCATCGGAAGAACAGAATTTGATTCTCCAGATGTAGATAACGAAGTGTTGGTTCTTAAATCAAATACTTATGTTAGAATTGGAGATTTTGCTGACGTTACAATCACAAGTGCAGATCATTATGATTTGTTTGGTGAAGTGAGTATTTAGATTGAATTTTTTCTTCCCTCCTCGAGGAGGGACCGAGGGAGGTGATATCTTTACATAGGAGTTGATATCTTTAATCTGATGAAACTCAATAAATTTTAAACCTCAATTGATCATTTTTTTCAAATTGGAAAACCTTAATAATTTCAATAGAATAAATAAAAAATCCCAGTAAGTAATTTCTGGGATTTTTTAATTTTTAGAGTTATCAGATTTGTTTGTTTGTGATTATCGAAATATTATACTAATTTTCATACTCAAAAAAACAATTAAAAACTCAATGTATTTTGTTAAAACTAATGTTACACCTTTGTTATCTTAAATACAATTGTCGAAAATGAATGGTTGCCTAAAGAAAATATTTTTGTTATTTTAGACTTTATTTATATACAAAAACGAAAAAGTTGTAGGTTTATTGTATTTCATTTTTTTACTTCCCTCCTTGAGGAGGGACTGAGGGAGGTGACCGTGTATAATCTTCAAACAAACAACTTTAACATCAATAACAATTTTTCACCTCCCTTAATCCCTCCTCAAGGAGGGAGACCTTTAAAACTTCAATAATGTAAATTCAATCGAACATCATCTAGAGTAATTAATCTATATTGTATTTTACACCTAAGCTAAATAAAAATGATTGTGAAAAAACGCCCTCAAGATTACTAGAACCTACATGTGAATACACAATCTTAGAATACAATGGTGTAAAATCTTGATGGTATTGAGATAAAAGTAAAAGAGATAGTTTTGGTTTTAGAGGTATACAAATACCCAAATTAGTGTAGATACCTAACTGGATTGAATTTCTAGTAGAATTAAAATTTTCAATATCTGTTTTAGAGTAAATTAAGAAGGAGGAATTAAAACCTAGACCTAAAATCAATTGTACTTTTTTTCCAATATTAAAATCAAGTCCAAAAGGTATTCTACCAAAATTTAATGTAGAGTTTGTATTTTTAAAGCAATCAAATGAAACACCTGTTTTAATACTAAATGGTGCATTTTTAGGAGTGTATCTGTATGTAAGACCAACGTTAGAAAATCTATAAGTAATAGTGTTAAGGCCATAACCTATATCTAAACTTACTTCTTTTTTCTGAGTAAAAGAAATAGAAGGTGAGATTACAAGTAAAGAAATAATGATGATGAGGTAGCTTTTCATAAACGTATTGTTAAATTGAGTGTTTTAGTTTAAACGTTAAAAATAAGTAGAAGGTTGGAGTTGTTTTAGATTATTGTTTCTTTTATCTAAATCAATCCTTCGATTCATATTTATAAATAATTAAATCATCCAACAGAATTTGTTTTTTACCTCTATGCCAGACATACACTTTTAAATTATCATCATTCGTTCTAACTTCTGGAGTTAAATAATCAAATTCGATGGTGTTCCAAGCGTTGTATTTTATCTTATCTTTTTTTAATTCGTAGGCAAAATACTTATACGTCTGATCTTTGTGATGAAAAGTTGCAACAATTACAGGGAGTTCTTCTTCGTAGTTTTTCGGAATGAAAATTTTAGCTGAAACTTTTATCCAAGCATGGTCTTTATTTGTAATTTGAGAAAATTTAATGTCAGGTCCAGGAGAATAAGAAACTGTTTCATTTAATATAAATGCTTTTGTTTTAGCAACTGTATCAAATGTGTTTTTAAAAAGAATACTTTTTGAATAATCTTTTTCATTTTTGAATTTTTCTTCAGCGTCTACTGTTCGATCTACTAGCAGAAGTTTTTCATTTTTAGGATCTTTTGAGGTCTTTCCAAAAATTGAAAAGTAATAGGCTTTCGTCATCCTTTCTTTACTGATTATTCCATTTTCAAATTGCCACGTTTGAAATAGATTAAGCAAAATAAAGAATCCGAAAACGGGATAAAAAAGACTTTTTTTCTGTTTTGAAAGAGTGATTTTTTCAATAAGAAAACCTAAAGGAATTGCTAATAATGAATAAATTGGAACCAAAGATCGAGAACTAAAACTTCCTCCAGCGTACCACCAATTTGACCAACTTGAACAGATGTAAATATCTAAAAGAATGAAAGAAAATATAGAAATAGAAAGAGCTTTGTTTTTTTTATACAAAAAATACAATCCAGTAAATGCAAATAAAATGAGGGGGGTATAAATAAACCAGCCTTTTCGAAAACTAAAAAGGAAATTATACGTGTGAGGAAAAAAGAAATCAAACCCTTCACCAGGATTTGTGTAAGAATAAAACAGATAATGTCCAGTCACAGATTTCCAATAGATTAGTTGAGGAAGAAGCATTATCAAAAAGCAAACTGAAGCAAGAACAAGAGGGAGAAATTGAGTTTTGAGCAGTTTTATTTTGGAAGTAAAATAGTTTTCAGAACTGTTACACCAAAGCAAAGGGATTAATATACAAATACCTTCAGACGGTCTGACTAATGTTATTAATCCAGCTGTAAATCCAATAATTACAGTGTTTTTCAATTTAAAATCTTGATAAAATTTGATTGTAAAATAGATCAAGATTGAATAAAGCATAAATAGGAAGTTATGCGATAATAAGGTGCCGTCAAAGATTGTTAGCTGAAAATAATTCGTTCCAAAAAAGATCAAAATTAAAACAATACTTGTTACTTTTTGATCGAAAAAGTGACGTAAAACTTTCGAGAAATAGATTAAACCTATGATTGCGTATATTAATCCTCCAATTGACAGTGTAATCTGGTATGGAAGAGAAAGCCCGTCAGCAGGATAGCCTAAAAGTTCTGCAATAAGATGAGCAATAAAGAAAAAGGGGGCATATAAGAATGACATTCCCATACTGTATTTCATTACCCAATTTCCATTTTCAATTTGAATTGCTTGATAGAGTGTAGATGTTGGCTCGTATTTGTCCAGTAGCTGAGTTATCCATTCTTGGTTTTGTAAAGCAATGTCATGTTGAATAAAGTGAGAGGGTAGGTAGAGATAATATCCAAAAACATCCCACGTTAACATATTTACAGGAGGTATTGTAAAACGAAACAAGATTAATACACAACATAGAATGAAAAGCAAGTGTTTATAAGAATACGTGTATTTCATTGTTTTTCTTTACTGTATTTTGTAAAAGTAGTTAAAAGAAATATATTTATATAGAATAGTGATTATTTTATGAATTAGTGCTTCTAGTTATTTTTCACAACAATTTTGATCCGAGAATAAAAATGGTTTTAATTTTATGTAGGAAACGTCTGTTGTCTCATCTTTTCCCCCTTAATTAACATTCCCCCCCTAAAAAGTTTTTCATTCTCTTTTAAAACCAAAACAAATCTCCCTTATTTTTGCTTCATGGTAAATTTTGAATCCATACGTGCTTTAATTAACTTGATCGATGATCCAGATGAGACTATCTACGCTCATGTGCATGATCGTTTATTAAGTTACGGTGCTGATGCGATTCCATTTTTAGAGAATTCTTGGGAAGATCAAGATTTTGGATTGTTGTTTCAAAGTAGAATTGAAACTTTAATTCATGAGATTCAATTTGAAGAAATTAAACGAAAATTGACCAATTGGATTGCTTCTTCAGATAAAGATTTGTTAACAGGTTCTATTATTGTTGCAAAATATCAGTATCCGGGATTGGATGAAGCTGCTATTCGTAGTCAAATAGAAAGTATTCAAAAAGACGTTTGGTTAGAGATTAATCAAAAACAAACGGCGCTAGAAAAGGTGAGAATTATTAATAAAGTGTTTTTTGGGATGCATCATTTTCAAGGAAACGCGAAAACATTTCATTCTCCTTTAAATTCATACATCAATACTGTACTAGAAACGAAAAAGGGAAATCCGTTAAGTTTGAGTATCATCTATAGTATCATTGCTCAAAATCTTGGAATGCCGATTTATGGAATTAATCTTCCGAATCATTTCATTCTAGCATACATGGATGAATTTGCAGTAAATCAATTTTTACCAGATTCAAATACGCACGGTGTACTTTTTTACATTAATCCATTTTCAAAAGGAAGTATTTTTGATCAAGACGAAATAAAAGAATTTTTAGACGGTATTAATCAACCGCATTCACGTGATTATTTTGAACCGTGTTCGAATACAGCTATCATTAACCGTATGATTACGAATTTAATTGCTTCTTTTCAAGAGGTCGGGAATTCTGAAAAGGTGAATGAATTGATTGAATTGCGAGGGTTGTTTTGAGGGTTTAACCACAGAGTACACAGAGTTTAAACCACAGAGTTTCACGGAGTTTTTTTAATAAATAAATTAGCATTAAAAATTTAGCACGCTAAAATTTTAATGCATAGGAACTTTGTGCAACTCTGTAAACAACTCTGTGTACTCTGTGGTTAAGAAAAAAACTCACTTAATCTCAAATTCCAAATCAAATTTCTTTAATTCTTTAAACAATTGATTATTCGGATCGACCTTTATTGTTTTCGACGGCATTTTAATTTCTACTCCATCTAAACCATCAAAAACAGTGAAACTTAATGCGCAAGTACCTTCGTGTTCCATGAATAATTTGTTTAAATCTGATATCAACACTTGATCAATCGCTTTCGCATTTATTTTTATGTGAACTCCATTCGCTCTCTGTTCTCTCATGTCTTGTAACATGTCGATTGAACCTATGTTGAATTCTAATTCTGATCTTCTCGGTGGGACTTCTATTCGTCCTTTAATCGCCAAAAAGGCTCCTGGAGTTAAGAAGTGTTTGTATTTTAAATAGTTTTCTCTCCATAAGAAGAGTTTGTATGAATCGGTATAATCTTCAATTGTTAAAGTTCCAAAAGGATCTCCATTTTTTGTAAAACGATGTTCTGCATCTGAAACAGTTGCTGCGATTAATAAGTCACGGTTTTTATTTGTGTCCATATCGTTCAACATTCCAATGTTTCCTGTACAGAAAGATTCTATTTCAACTCTAAAATCATCTAAAGGGTGACCAGAAATGAAAATTCCAATCACATCTTTTTCACGGTTCAATTTGTAAATACTTCCCCATTCTTCCGCTTTAGGGATTTCAGGTTCTGGCATTTTTGTTCCAGTCGCTTCTCCAAACATGGAAACTTGAGATGAATTTTCGCTTTCTTGAAAACTAGCACCAAATTTCATGACATTTTCTAAGAATAGTCGTCCGTTGTTGTCTTCTTTGAAGTATTGTGCTCGATGGATGTTTTTGAAAGAATCAAATCCACCTCCATAAGCTAAACTTTCGAAAGCTTTCTTGGTGCATAAACGAAGATTGACTCTTTTTGCAAATTCAAAAACAGATAAATAGGGTCCGTTTTCTTTTCTTTCATTAATTACAGCATCAACAGGTGCACTTCCTAATCCTTTTATTGCTCCTAATCCAAAACGAATTGCTCCTTCTTTATTTACTGTAAATTGATAATTCGACTCATTCACATCTGGTCCAAGAACCGGAACGCCCATACGTTTACATTCTTCCATGAAAAACGTAACTTGTTTGATGTCGTTCATGTTGTTACTCAAAACCGAAGCCATGTATTCAGCAGGGTGATTTGCTTTTAAATAGGCTGTTTGATAGGCAATCCAAGCATAACAAGTCGAGTGAGATTTATTGAAGGCATACGAAGCAAAGGCTTCCCAATCTTTCCAAATTTTCTCTAATTTCGTCGCATCGTGCCCTTTTTCACCTCCTCTTTGAATAAAAGCAGGTTTCATTTTATCCAAAATATCAATTTGCTTTTTCCCCATTGCTTTACGCAAGGTATCCGCTTCACCTTTTGTAAATCCGGCTAATTTTTGGGAAAGAAGCATTACTTGCTCTTGGTAAACTGTAATTCCGTAAGTCTCTTTTAAATATCCTTCACAATCATCTAAATCGTAAATGATGGGTTCAGTTCCGTGTTTACGTTTAATAAACGAAGGGATATAAGCGATAGGACCAGGACGGTACAAGGCATTCATGGCAATTAAATCGGCAAAAACTGTCGGCTTTAATTCACGCATGTATTTTTGCATTCCGGGAGATTCATATTGGAAAATACCAACTGTTTCTCCTCTTTGGAATAATTCGTATGTTTTTTCGTCGTCGACAGGGAAATTATCGGGATCTAATTCAATTCCAACTCTTTCTCTTACATTGTTAACGGCATGTTTTATTAAGGTCAATGTTTTTAACCCCAAGAAATCCATTTTTAATAATCCGGCAGATTCGGCTACAGAGTTGTCGTATTGCGTACAATACATTTCTGAATCTTTTGCCAAGGCAACGGGAACATAATTGGTAATATCTCCAGGAGTGATAATGACACCACAAGCGTGAATTCCTGTATTTCGAACAGAACCCTCAATTTTTCGAGCTTGATTTAAAACTCTACTGATGAGGTCGTTTCCGTTTGAAATAGCTTTTAATTCATTCGCTTTATTAATCTCTTCTTGGTTGTTATTGAATCTTTCAGCTATTTCAGCATCAGTGAATTTAAATAATTTAGCCAATGAAATATCAGGAACCAATTTCGCTAAACGATCCGCTTCAGATAAGGGTAAATCCATTACACGGGAAGCATCTCTAATCGCTGATTTCGCAGCCATTGTCCCGTAAGTAATAATTTGTGCAACTTGATTGGCACCGTATTTATTAATTACCCATTCGATTACGCGACCACGACCCTCGTCATCAAAATCGATATCGATATCGGGCATGGAAACACGATCAGGATTCAAGAAACGCTCAAAAAGTAAGTCGTACCGAATTGGATCTACATTGGTAATTCCAGTACAATAGGCAACAACTGATCCTGCTGCCGAACCCCTTCCAGGTCCAACAGAAACGCCCATTTCTCTTGCTGCATGACAAAAATCTTGTACAATCAAAAAGTATCCAGGATACCCAGTATTGACTACAGTTGCTAATTCAAAGTCAATTCTTTCTCGAATTTCATCTGTAATTTCAGGATAGCGTTTCGCTGCACCTTCGTATGTTAAATGTCTTAAATAACTATTTTCACCTCTTTTTCCTCCGTCTAAAGCATCTTCTGGTTCAATGAATTCTTCGGGAATATCGTAAGCAGGTAGAAGAACTTCTCGTGCGAGAGGGTAATGTTCACATTTGTCTACAATTTCTTGCGTAGATTCAATCGCTTCAGGAAGATCAAGAAAAATTTCCTTCATTTCATCACTCGATTTGAAGTAATATTCTTGATTCGCTAAACCGTATCTAAATCCACGGCCACGACCTTTCGGAGTAGAAACTAACTCGTTGTCTTTCACGCATAATAAAACATCATGAGATTCAGAATCTGTTTTTTCAGCGTAATACGTGTTGTTTGAAGCTACTAATTTTACCTCATTTTTCGCTGCTAATTTCACTAAGGTTTCATTCACACGATCTTCATCTTCTTGACCGTGACGCATTACTTCGATATAAAAATCTGCCCCAAATTGTGATTTCCACCAAATCAAAGCTTCTTCCGCTTGGTTCTCACCAACGTTTAGAATTAAATTAGGAATTTCACCGTAAAGATTTCCTGAAAGGCATATTAAATCTTCTTTGTATTGTTCAATTGCAGCTTTATCAATTCGAGGGACATAGTAAAAACCATCCGTAAAAGCCATTGATGAAAGCTTTACTAAATTATGATAACCCGCTTTGTTTTTAGCCATCAAGACAACTTGATATCCGTTGTCTTTCTGTGTTTTATCTTTTAAGTTTCTACACACATTGAATTCACATCCAATAATCGGTAAAAGTTCTTTTTTTGTAAATTCTTCTCCAGCTTCTTCCGCTTTTGTTCGGTCAGCTTTTACACCTTTGTTATAAGTCGTAACTGCTTTTTCGAAATGAAATGCAGCATACATATTTCCTGTATCTGTTAAAGCAACAGCAGGCATTCCTAAACTAGCCGCTTTTTGAACTAAACTGTTGACATTGATCGTCGACTGTAAAATCGAAAACGAAGTATGATTGTGAAGATGTGAAAAGGTAACATGGTCTAAACGAGAACGAGATTCACTAACATCAATAGTTGGGATCTCAGAAGCAGGCTCCGTTTTTGTTTTTAATTGATCACTCGCTTCTTTTAGATTAATATGCTTTAATCCAATATTTTGAATTGTATCAGGATTCGCATGTTTGAAGCTGTGAAGGTAACTTTCTTCTTGTTGTAATTTTTCTAAACTGAACGAGTCAATACGAATCAACTCGAAGAAACAGCGGGTAGTCGCCTCTACATCGGCTGTTGCATTATGAGCTTCTCCAAAAGGAGTTCTAAAAAGTTTTTGATGTAATTCAGTTAAAGTAGGTAATTTCCAACGACCACCTCGACCACCAGGAATTAAACAAAGATTCGCAGTAACTTCGGTACAGGTGTCCAAAACTGGCATTGCAGCCATTGGAGAATCCATTTCTTTACGAATGAATTCCGACCCAAGAATATTTACATCAAATCCAACATTTTGACCAACAACAAATTTAGCTTTCGATAAAGCGATATTGAATTCGGCCAAAACCATTTTCAAATCTGCTCCTAATTCGTGTGCTAAAGCAGTTGAAATTCCGTGAATACGTTCTGCATCATACGGAATATCGTAACCTTCCGGTTTTATTAGGTAATCCTTCTGTTCAAGAAGAACTCCCATGTCATCATGTAGTTGCCATGCAATCTGTACCGCACGAGGCCAATTGTCCGTGTCCGTTATTGGAGCGTTCCAATTACGCGGTAAACCTGTTGTTTCGGTATCAAATATTATATACATTCTTCTTAGATTTTTAGATATTTAGACATTAGATAATAGACTGATGTGTATAGTTTTTAAAAGAATGAAATTCGAAAAAAGTCTAATGTCTATTATCTAAAAATCTATAGTCTTTTTAAGCTCGTGAATTAATCCAAGAACTCGTAATCTCTCTCGATGCGAATTCTGTTTTATTTCTTTTTTTGATTGAATCCCAAATTTCATCAATACCATGCGAAAGCGCTTCTTTCTCTTCTTCCATAGCAGTATACATGATTCTTGGATCTTCAAAATAATGTTTTACGAAATTTGTATCAAAGTTTCCACTTCTAAAAGCAGGGTGTTTTAAAACATATTTTCCGAAATCTAAGGTTGTTTTTAATCCAGAAATTTGGTATTGGTCAATTGCTACCAAGGTTCTTTTGATTGCTTCTTCACGTGTTTTACCCCAAACCACCAATTTTGCAATCATTGGATCGTAGTAAATTGGAATTTCCATTCCTTCTAGAAAAGCATCGTCAACACGGACACTTCTTCCTGTTGGAATTCGGTAACGGTCTAATTTTCCAATATCAGGTGTAAATCCATTCAATGTATCTTCTGCATAAACACGGACTTCAATTGCATGCCCATGTATTGCTAATTCTTCTTGTTTTTTCGGTAAATTTTCACCTCTTGCAACGCGGATTTGCCATTCAACTAAATCCAAACCAGTAATTTCTTCAGTTACAGGATGTTCAACTTGAAGACGCGTATTCATTTCTAAGAAATAGAATTTCATATCCGCATCCACTAAGAATTCGACAGTTCCAGCACCTTCGTAGTTACAAGCTTTACAAACTGCAACAGCTGCTTCACCCATTTCTTTACGTAATTCGGGAGTTAATAAAGCACTTGGTGCTTCTTCAACTACTTTTTGGTGACGACGTTGAATACTGCATTCACGTTCAAATAAATAAACTGTATTTCCAGCTCTATCTGCAAAAACTTGAATTTCTATATGTCTTGGTTTTGTAACAAACTTCTCAATAAAAACAGCATCATCTCCAAAAGATGAACGTGCTTCGTTTTGAGCTAGTTTCATTTGTTCTATAAATTCAGCTGAATTTTCAACTAACCTCATTCCTTTTCCACCACCTCCGGCAGAAGCTTTGATTAAAATTGGATATCCAACTTCTTCTGCTATTTTGATTGCTTCTTGCACATCGGTTATCGCATGATCAACACCCGGAACTAAAGGAACGTTGAATTCTTTCACCGCTTGTTTTGCACTCAATTTATCTCCCATTACCTCCATTGCTTCTGGAGATGGTCCTATAAATGTCATACCTGCTTCTTTTACTTTTCTAGCGAAAGCAGCATTTTCAGAAAGAAAACCGTATCCAGGATGAATACCATCAACGCCTAATTGTTTACAATAATCAAGAATTACGTCTTGTCTTAAATAACTTTCAGCAGAAGGACTTTCACCAACGTAAACAGCTTCGTCGGCCTCTAAAACGTGAGGAGCATTTCTATCCGCATCAGAATAAATTGCTACACTTGCAATATTCATTTTTTTTAGTGAACGTATAACTCTTCGAGCAATTTCACCTCTATTGGCAATAAGTACTTTCTTCATGATGTAAAAATAATTAAAAAGTAGGAGGTAACAATAGTAGAATGATTAGAATAATTGAGAATTTGTCCACAATTTTAGTTGTTATTGTTAATTTAATCATACTCACTCAAATTTCTAGTAAAATTCATAGAGAATGTTAATCAATTCACAATAATTTACATCAAATTATCTTAAATTTTCAATAAATATTTTCTATTATTTTTCAGACAGCTGAAGAATAATAGAGTGATTTATGGATTGTATAAAGATTCCAATCTTGAAGTATGAATGAAGTTTTTGGAACATCATCATTTAGAGGGACTTCTTCTTGTTTGTTACGTTTTTTTATTTTTATTTTTTTATTTTTTCTGAATATATCTAAAAATGTTTGAAATAAAACAAAATCTTTAAATGAATTGAATTCTTCTTGGTATTGAACACCAGCTCCTTGTGTGAATAAACCTAACTTACTTTGAAGTACTGAGTTTTGGTTTGATTCATTGAAAATATTTATTTTAAAAGTCCCAGATTCATTCAATGTATATTCAAGATTTACATCTCCTATTAAATTGTTTTGATTTTGATTAACTGTTCCAGCACTTCCTACACCAAAACTACCTGAAAGTACAAGTCGGTCGTTTATTACTTTTGTTACACCTAACGCTACTGATTCTTTTCCTGTTAAATTATTTTTTGCTAAATCGACATTTAATAAATAATTTTTAGAAACTTGTGATAACATCGTATTAATTTGACTTGAAACCAAATCTAAAGCTGCACTTTCTCCAGCTCCACTATTCGATTGTCCATCAATTCGTTGAAATTTATTAAATAAAAGAAGGGAAAAGAACTGTTTATTTAAAAGATCTGGATCAGATGTGATTCTATCAAGTAACGCTTTTTCTGGACCTTTAGTGTTGGTCAAAATGTTAAAGGTTATGTTTGGTTTAAGAAGAGATTCAGTTAATTCAATTAAACATTTTACTTCTTGTTTTTTGGAGCTAGAAGTTCCTAAGTTTTGGTTTGGGGATATTTCATTTAAATTTGCATTAACAAGGTAATAGCATTTAAAATCTAAATTTGCATTGTATGGATCTCCTGTCCAAGTTAAAGTTCCTCCTTTTTCAAATTCAAAACGCTGATTTATAGGTCTCATCACAAAATCATAATGCCCTTCATTGATTTTAAATGTCCCGTCTAAGGTTAAGTTGTCATGATTGTCTAAAGAAACTGTAATATCGCCAGAACCATTGGTTGATATTTCATCCCCCGTCTCTTTGTTTAAGATTACTTTTAAATCAGCATCAGGAGTTACTTTGAAATTTAAATTAAGAGCTACTCCTGTAAAATCAATTTTAGGATCTTTTGCTTTGTCTTCAATTTCTTTTTTAAAGATTATGAAAAGTTCTTCTTCTTTAATATCGGTAGATCCATACATTGGGAAATTAATTTTTGTTCCTTTTTTAGTTTTTAAATCTACATTAATTTCAATGTTGTCAGCATAACCAAAAATATTGACCATTCCTGTTGCGTATCCTTTCCCAAAATAAACATTCCCCTCTATATCAGGAGTGTTCATTACTAAAAATTTATCCAAATAAGGGGAAGAAAGATAGCCAATTCCAAATCGTTTTGCATTGTCTTCTAAATTGAAATTTAAATCAAAATTGAAGTTTTCAAAATTGTCATGGTATATCGATCCAACAAGAGAACCCGTGTTACCATCTTCATCATTTACAGGCATGTTATTGATATAAAAACCATCTTTATCAACAATTATTTTTCCGTTTAATCCAAAGTTAACACCTAATATTTCTAATTTAGCATTTCCTCCATTTAATTGAATTTCTCCAATTAATTCTGGTTTTTCTATTGTACCTTCTACTTTTACTTTTCCTACCAATAATCCCTTCACATCTTTAACGACATCTGGATCTAAAAATGAATTGACGAATTGTATATCTGTGTTGTCAAAAATTAAGGCTAAATCTAATTTTTCATCCTCTCTTTCAGCATAATAATGTCCGTCAAAAGAAAATGTTTCATGATTTTTATACATTAAATCACCTGCCATTCCGTAGCTATTACTTTCTTGATCCCATTGAGTTTGAATAAAAATATTTCCAATTTCATGGTCGTTTACATAGAGGTCTTGAATGTTAGCATCCCCCATATATTTTAAGTTAGTATATGGATTTGAAATGAATCCCCATCCATTGACAACACCTTTAATATCTACAGGTGAACCAAAAACTGAACTAAAATCATCTAATTTGAAATCGCTCATTCTGAAATTTAATTGATCTTCATTACTTTTTGAGATTCTTCCATTAGCAGAAAGGTATTGCTTTTCTCTTTCTAATAAAAAGTTTTCGATGTCAATTGTTGAACCATTTATTTTAATGTTTGAATTATTGACAACATTCCATTTCTTATGTTTTAGACTAAAGAAGGAAGGTAATAAAGTTATATTGTATTTGTCAATACCTAAAACACTTGTTGCCCATTTGATTTTTGATTCGTCAATGGTAGAAGGATTCCAACTTATTTCGGAGTTTAAAATCTCTTTTGTCCCATCTACTTTAAATTTAAGATTGTCGACGCTTAAAGAATCATTTAAAGAAAATTTGCTAATATCAATCGTTGCATTTAAATTCGTTGAGCTCATGTTTTGAGCAAGCTTTAAGTCATTAAATTTCATTTCTTTAAACTTTAAGCCAGGCGAAGAAATTGTCATTGAGGCATCTTGAGAAATCCCATTAAAAACCCCTTTAATTTTTGTTCCTTTATCTATTTTTAAATCAGGAAGAAATAGACTTAAAAAGTTATTAACTTCATTAATTTCAATCTTATATTCGAAAATATTATTTGTTTTATAATATTTTTTAAGATTTTTTTTGGGAGGAATTAATGCTGGAAATAATTGACTAACTTGATTTTCAAGATCATAAATTATGGTCTTAAAATCAACTTTTCCGTCCACATTTATATTTCCCATTTCACTGTTAATTACTAGATGGTCTTTATCAAGTGTTCTATCAATGTGAATCATTAATTCAGGGATGTTTATTGATTTACCTCCTTCAGAATAGACTAGTCCGGAGAGTGTAATATCACCTTTTAAATTGTTAGACTCATTTCCATATATATCAATTTTAAATTCAGATTTTAATTTAGTATTATCAATTTTACTTAAATTTAAATTATCTAGAATTGCTTGGGTTAAATCAATTTTAAAATCCATGTGGGTTTTTCCAGTAAAATCAATAGATCCGTCGTAGGTTAAGTTTAAATTGTCATCTTTAATATCAATTTTCGCTTCAATTTTTTTATTTTGAAATGATCCTTCTTTTACGATGATGTTTTTATAAGAATAGCCCGAATAATCAAATTGTTTAATGTCTCCTTCAATAGAATTGAAGTTAATCGTTGAAAAAGAATTGGCAGTCCCGCTTAAAGAAAAATCACCATTTACAAGGCCTAAATCTTTGTTTTGCAAAAATTTTCCTAATTTAAAATTATCGATTTTAATATCGTATGTACTTGAGTCGGATGTTTTAAAAGAATAGATATGATCTTGATTTTCTTGAACTTGTATACCATTTTTTATTTCAACATTTCCTAAATCTGTTTTTATTTTCTTTGAATCCACTACAAAATCTGAATGAGAACCGACCAATCGTAATTTGTTGGTTTCGAAATAATTTAATCGACTAAGATGTTCCTCAAAATTCAAATAGTTCGTTGAAGCTGATTTTGGAAGTTTTATTTTTTCTAAATCTGTCAAATCAATGTATGCATAATCAATTTTTTCATTGAAAAAAGCTTCGTGAAATTTTCTGAAATTAGGTAAAGTTAAATTCCCGTATAAAACGGTTTTATGTCCAGTTTTGAAGGTTAAATTTCTTATTTTTAAATTGGGGACTTTATCGTAAACATTGGCTTTTAGATAGACGATTTGATCCATGCCTTCTAATGGAGGGGAAAAATAAGAAACGTCTAACATAGAGACTTTACTGTAATTCAAATGAGAATCAAAACTAACACTGTCTTCAAATGTCAGGAAATCTTGATAATCATTCATTATTAAATGAACTTTCGTAGCGAAAATAGTTGAAAGTGGCGTTTTAATTTTTAAATTCCTTACGTCAATTCCTTTAGGTGAAACCGTTGCTGTCCCACTAAAATTATTTAGAATAAAACCACAAGATTCATTGGTCGCAAAATGATGAACATGTCCTTTTATAACTCCATTTTTTATCGATATATCATTGATGTTTAAATTTATATCTCTAAAATCAAGGTGGTTGTAATCCATCCCGAATTTTTTATAGGGTTGCCTATAATCGTCGTAATTTAAATCTACATGAGTTAAATGCAATTCATTTAATTCAACGATAAAAGGTTTGGATTTTGTTTTCTTACTGCTTGAAAAATAATCTTGGAGAAATTTATAATTGAATTCGCCTGTCTTTTTTTCTCTTTTTAATTTGAATACAGAATTTTCAATTTCTGCTTCGTTTAAAATTAATTTGTGTTTATTATTGAATTCATCGAGGGTAATAAAGAGAGTTGAAACATAGGCTAATGTATCATTTTGTTGATCCTTTATTAAAATCCCATCTAATGCAAACCGATTGATAAAGGCAATATTTACATGCTCAATACTGATTTCTGTTTTTAATTCAGTTGATAAATAATTCGTAATTTTTTTGATTACAAAAGTTTGAATTTGACTGGTATGAATCGCAAAAGAAAAGAATATGATGAAAATTAGTATCCATTCAAAAGAAATACCAATTGTTCGTCCTATTATTTTAATTAATTTTACCATTCAGTACAAATTTACAAAAAAGTTGAGTCAAAAACACACATTCATATTAGGTATTGAATCATCATGTGATGATACGTCGGCAGCAGTGCTCAAAAATGAGACCATTTTATCTAACATTATTGCCACGCAAGATATTCATAAAATGTACGGTGGAGTAGTTCCTGAGTTGGCAAGTCGAGCTCACATGCAAAACATTGTACCAGTTGTTGATCAGGCGATAAAATTGGCGGGAATAACATTGGACCAAATTGATGCAATTGCTTTTACAAAAGGTCCTGGTTTGCTAGGCTCATTAGTTGTAGGAACTTCTTTCGCGAAATCGTTTTCTTTAGCTTTAGATATTCCTATGATAGATGTAAATCACATGCATGGACACGTGTTAGCTCATTTTATTGATGATGAAGGAAAAGATAAACCACAATTTCCATTTTTGTGTTTAACTGTTTCTGGAGGACATACTCAAATAGTTTTGGTAAAAGATTATTTGAAAATGGAAGTTATTGGGACAACAATTGACGATGCAGCAGGAGAAGCATTTGATAAATCGGCTAAAATATTAGGTTTTGAATACCCAGGAGGACCATTGATTGACAAATATGCTCAATTAGGCGATGCTAATAAATTTGAATTTTCTAAGCCACGCATTGATGGATATAATTTTAGTTTTAGTGGGCTAAAAACTTCGATACTTTATTTTATTCAAAAACAACAAAAATTAAATCCAACTTTTATAGAAGATAATTTGGCTGATATTTGTGCTTCGATTCAAAAAGCGATTATTGATATTTTATTTATTAAATTAATCAAAGCATCCAGTGAATTAAATATTAAGCAAATAGCTATTGCAGGTGGGGTGTCCGCAAATTCAGGATTAAGGACTGAACTAATAAGAGTTGGAGAAGAGCTGAATTGGAAAACATTTATCCCTAAATTCGAATTTTGCACGGATAATGCTGGAATGATAGCGATTACGGGAAAGTTTATGTTTGATAAGAAATTATTTGCGGATCAGTCGATTTCAGCAAGTGCAAGATTAAAAATAGTGTAAATTATAGAAAGTTGTTAACTTGTTCATTAGTTTTTTACTAAATTTGTTCATTAATTAAAAATAAAAGCTTATATTAGGATCTTAAACCAAGAAATTATGCCAGAAATTATACAAAACCCAGAATTAATAGAAAAAGAATTGGTTGCGGCATTATCGTTTCATGATAAGACGCCTATTAAACAACACCCTGAACTTTTAAAACAAATTGAAACGGCGGTAAGATTGGGGAATGCTCATCACAGTAAAGTTTCGATTATTTTTAAAGATGATTCAGGTTTAAAACGTGTAGATACTACTCTTTGGGCAAACGGAGCAAAATTTATTTGTTTAAAAGGAGGTATCTGGATTCCAATCGAAAGAATATTAGAAATTAAATTATAATTGAATATAAGTACTTGAGCCTATATTGTTTCTATAAGCAATATAGGCTTTTTTTGTGCTTCTATTTTTATTTTATCTAATTTAGGAATACAAGGATGGTCGCAAAGACTAAATCTATTTATTGAATAGATTTTATATCTTTGAAACATATTTTTAATATTAAAAGAATGAAATTTTTCACTTTGCTATTTTTTACTATACTTGCTTTTACTTCTTTTTCTCAAGAGAAAGTTACGTGGGAAGCTAAGTATAATCAAAAATCGAAATCGATTGAAATGACGGCAACAATAGCTGAAGGTTGGCATTTATATAGTCAATTAATCGATAATAAAATTGGCCCTGTTCCAACATCATTTGTTTTTACTGAAAATAAATTGGTTTCTTTATCTGGAAAAGTAAATGAACCGAAACCTATTCAGGAATACGATGAAAATTTTGAAGCAACACTTAATTTTTTTAAAGATGAGGTGATGTTTTCTCAAAAAGCGATTTCTAAACAATCGACTACTCAAGAAGTAATTATCTCTTATATGGTTTGTAACGCTACAATGTGTTTACCTCCAATCGATCAAAAATTCACAATTGAAATTAAACCAAATTAATATAGTCAGTATGAAAAAAATCTTTTTTAGTCTTTTAGTTGTATTGTTTACCGTAACTAGTGTTTCAGCTCAGGTTGTGTATGGCGATGAAAAAGTAAAAGCTAATTTTACAGTCGAACAAAATGGATCTGAAGCAACAATTATTGTGAATATTTCAATTGTTAGTGGATGGCATATAAATGCCATAGTATTACCAAAAGGAACTTTTGGTTATCCTACTTCTATTAATTTTACTAAGTCTAATAATTTTAAAACGATTGGTAATCCAATTGAACCTAAACCTCATTTAAAGCATGATGATATAGCAGATGAAGACTTGGCGACACATGAAGGAAAATTTAAAATAAAACAAAAAATACAAATTCTTTCAGATAAAGATTTTGTATTGGAAGGTGTTTTCGAATTTCAAACTTGTAATGAAGAAGGTTGCTTATTACCTTTCCCTCAAAAATTCAAGGTGAAATTGAAAGGAGCTGCAGGAGTTAAAGTTGTTGACGTTGAATCAATTAAGGCTGAATCTGTTGTGGTGACACCTGCTGAATCTGAGCCAGCTGCTAAATCTGACTCAGGAGACGATAAAAATAAAGATGCAGCTATTGAAAAAACGAAAACGGAATCAGAAACAGGAGGTCAATCGTTATGGACTATATTCTTTTTAGCATTCTTTAGTGGTTTTGCTGCTCTAATAATGCCTTGCGTTTTCCCTATGATTCCGATGACAGTAAGTTTCTTTACAAAACGTTCAAAAACGCGTGCTCAAGGAATAAAAAATGCATTTATTTATGGAGGTTCTATTGTATTAATTCATGTTCTTTTAGGTGCTTTAGTTGTTGTGACTGGTGCAGGTCAACTTTTAAATGAATTATCAACGAATGTATATTTTAATATATTCTTTTTCTTTATGTTGTTTTTATTTGGACTATCATTTTTAGGTGCCTTTGAAATTCAAATGCCTAGTTCTTGGGTAAATAAAGCAGACGCTAAAGCAGATAAAGGGGGGGCAATTGGTATCTTTTTTATGGCATTAGTTTTATCATTGGCTTCCTTCTCTTGTACTGGTCCAATTCTAGGAGCTTTGCTTGGAGCACTTTCAAGTGTTGGTGGAGGAAATGCCTTAATGGTTGGAATGTTTGCTTTTGGTTTAGCTTTAGCGTTGCCTTTTATGTTGTTTGCAATTTTCCCTTCAATGATGAATTCTATGCCTAACTCAGGTGGTTGGCTAAATGTTGTAAAAGTTTTCTTAGGATTTATTGAAATTGCTTTTGCATTCAAATTCTTATCAACTGCGGATACAACAATGCAATGGCATTTATTAGAACGTGAAATATTTATTTCGATTTGGATTGCTGTATTTGGAACACTGGCTTTATACATGTTCGGAAAAGTTAGATTGCCTCATGACAGTGCTGTTGAGAAATTATCTGTTGGTAGAACAATGATGGCGACTTTAACTTTAGCTTTAACGATCTATTTAATTCCTGGATTATGGGGAGCTCCTTTAAAATTGGTTAATGCTTTTTTACCACCAGATTTCTATGCTGAATCGCCAAAAGGTTTTGGTGGTGGAGGAAATTCATCTTCTGAAAGCGTTTCATTACATGCTGTAGAAGGAATGCACGAAGGACCCAAAGGATTGATGGCTTTTAATGATTATGACAAAGCTTTAGCGTATGCAAAAGAAGTAGGTAAACCTTTATTCGTAGATTATACAGGTTGGGGTTGTGTGAATTGTCGTAAAATGGAGCAATCAGTTTGGGGAGAACCAGGTATTATTGAACATTTAAGAAATGACTTTGTAATTGTTTCGTTATATGTTGATGAACGTACTGAATTACCTAAAAGCGAACAGAAACATGAGATAGTTGATGGTAGAGATTTTGAAATTCTAACCATAGGAAATAAGTGGACAGCAAAACAGATAAAAGAATACCAAACTGCTTCTCAGCCTTATTACGTTTTACAAACAGTTGATGGAAAAGATTTACCTGGAGGTTCAGCAAGTTATCAAAGTCACCATGATCCTTTGTTATTTAAAAAATGGTTAGACGATGGTTTAAAATCTTTCAAAAAATAATATCTAAATAAATAAACTATAAATTAATCCTTCGAATTTTTCGGAGGATTTTTTTTACCTTTACATTTGTTTAGCAATAATGGACAAAGTAGTAAATGAACTTATTTCTTTTTATCAATTAAAAATTCACAGGAAATATTTCAATTTAATTTATATAAATTTGTTTTTGAATAACAATTAATTTTAAATGAGTTAAATTTATTTGGTCGAGCTAAAACTTATACAACGATTTTTTATTAATTTAGTGATGATTTAAAAGAATTATCATTTGATGGTTTTACTTTTGAATAGTTTTAAGCCCTGAAAGGGTGTTATCATTTAGCGATGGGCAAAGTCCATCGAATAAGGAACAAACAATAACAAAGCCCTGAAAGGGTGTAATACAAGTATGGGAAAATCACTCGTGAAAAATTATAATCATATTGTGTTTAGCACAAAACGCAAAACCCCTTTAATACATCATTCAGTAGAAATAGTCATAAATTATATTGTAAATAAATGAGAACATCATGGAAAAAAAACATTTCAGGACGAATATAAAGCTTTTTTGAAAAAATATGAGGTAGAATACGATGAACGGTATGTTTGGGATTAATGCTACCTTGAATATCTCACCCTTTCAGGGCTTTTGCTTGTGTGGTTATTGTTGATTCATAGGGTTTTGCCCAATGTTTACATATTAAACCCTTTCAGGGCTAGATAAGTTTTTGGAAGGTTTTTTTATCTTTATTATATAGTCCCAGCGAACGAAGTAACTGAAGCTGTTACAATTTGAAACGGTTTCAAAACCCAAAAGTGAAATAATTAAATGAACGAATTCCTCAATACCCCCATTGAATTTCTGAAAGGTGTCGGACCGAATCGTGCCGTGCTCTTAAAGAAGGAGGCTGGAATTTATACGTTTGATGATTTATTGCATTATTTTCCTTTTCGGTATGTTGATCGTTCACAATATCATTCCGTTTCTGAATTACCTCAATTGGAAGGGTATGCACAATTAAAAGGGACTATTACGCATGTTTCTGAAAAAGTTGTGGGAAAACAAACGCGCTTAGTTGCGAAATTTCAAGATCGAACTGGTGTTATTGAGTTGGTTTGGTTTCAAGGGGGGAAATGGATAAAACCACTTTTAAAACCTAATGTTGAGTTTCAAGTATATGGCAAAGCAAAATTGTTTGGATCTTCTTTCAATATTCCTCATCCTGAATTGGTCGAATTTGAAAAAGTAAAACATGAAAAAGGATTACAAGCGGTTTATTCTAGTACTGAAAAATTGGGAATGAATGGTTTGAGTTCAAAGGGAATTGAAAAGATAATTACATCGTTGGTTATTCAGCTTCAAGGGAAAATAGCTGAAACTTTACCAATGTCGATAATGAGAGAATTGAATTTAATTTCTCGTGAAGAGGCGCTGATTCAAATTCATTGTCCGACAGATGAGGTGAAAGCTAATTTAGCGCGAACTCGGTTGAAATTTGAAGAATTGTTTTTCCTTCAATTGGAATTATTGATGCGGAAACTAATAAGTTTCAGAAAAACTGGAGGACATATCTTTCCAGAAGTAGGCCTACCATTCACAGATTTTTATGAAAATCATTTACCATTCACATTAACAGGAGCTCAAAAACGGGTTCTTAAAGAAATTCGAAAGGATTTTATGAATGGAAATCACATGAATCGTCTTTTGCAAGGAGATGTAGGAAGCGGAAAAACATTAGTTGCCCTTTTAACAATGCTAATGGGTATTGGAAATGGATTTCAAGCTGCTTTAATGGCGCCAACGGAAATATTGGCAAGTCAACATTTTGTCACTTTGGTAGACTTCTTAAAAGAAATGAATGTGAATGTTGCTTTATTAACTGGTTCAGTTGGGAAAAAAGCACGAAGAATTATTCATGAAGGATTAGAAAATGGTGAAATAGATATATTGGTCGGAACACACGCACTATTAGAAGATGTTGTGAAATTCAAAAACTTAGGGATTGTTGTAATCGACGAACAACATCGCTTTGGAGTTGCTCAACGTGCGAGAATGTGGAAGAAGAATACAATTCCTCCTCATGTTTTGGTGATGACAGCCACTCCAATCCCAAGAACGTTGGCCATGACATTTTACGGTGATTTAGATGTATCTGTAATTGACGAATTGCCACCGGGAAGAAAAGCAATAGAAACTTCTCATCGTTTTGAAGCCAATCGTTTGACTGTATTTGGATTTATGAAATCTGAAATGGCGAAAGGAAGGCAAATTTATGTTGTTTATCCACTGATCAAAGAATCAGAAACATTAGATTACAATAATTTAATGGATGGTTATGAAGCGATTTCTCGCTATTTTCCATTGCCAGAATACCGCGTGAGTATTGTACACGGTAAAATGAAAGCTGCAGATAAAGAATTTGAAATGCAACGTTTTGTCAAAGGAGAAACTCAGATAATGGTCGCAACAACGGTTATTGAGGTAGGAGTAAACGTCCCAAATGCTTCTGTCATGATTATTGAAAGTTCAGAGCGTTTTGGTTTATCTCAATTACATCAGTTACGAGGTAGGGTAGGACGTGGTGCCGAACAATCATTTTGTATTTTAATGACGGGTATAAAACTGTCTAAAGAATCTAAAAAGCGTTTGGAGACCATGGTGAGAACCAACGATGGATTTGAAATTGCTGAAGTTGATTTAGATCTTCGTGGACCTGGAGATATCATGGGGACACAGCAAAGTGGAGAATTGGATTTAAAAATTGCTGATTTAGCAAAAGATGGACAAATAGTTGTTTTAGCAAGAGACAATGCTCGAAAGATATTAGAAGAAGATCCTTTGTTAGAAAATCCAGATCACTTTTTAATTAGAGAAAAATTAAGAAAGATTATGTTGTCTAAGCCGAATTGGAGTAGTATTTCTTAGGTTTGATGCAAAAAAAAATGCTCTCCGAAATCGAAGAGCATTTTAATATTGAGAAAGACTTTAAATTAAGCCAATACTTTCTTTACTAAATCTGCTGCTTCTTGTAAAAGAACTGCAGAGTGAACATCAAGACCTGAATCATCGATTAATTGTTTCGCTTCAACAGCGTTCGTTCCTTGTAAACGAATAATCAATGGAACAGGAATAGAACCCATGTTTTTGTATGCGTCAACGATACCTTGAGCAACACGGTCACATCTTACGATACCACCAAAAATGTTAATCAAAATTGCTTTTACGTTTTTATCTTTTAAGATGATATGGAATGCTTTTTCAACACGTTCTGCGTTAGCTGTTCCACCTACGTCCAAGAAGTTAGCAGGATTACCACCTGATAATTTAATGATATCCATAGTAGCCATTGCTAAACCAGCACCGTTTACCATACATCCAACGTTACCGTCTAATTTTACGAAATTTAATCCTGCTGCATCCGCTTCAACTTCCGTTGGATCTTCCTCTGAAGTATCACGCATTGCTAAATAATCTGGGTGACGGAACAAAGAGTTACCATCTAAAGTTACTTTTGCATCAACAGCAATTACTAAATCATCAGAAGTTTTGAAAACTGGGTTGATTTCGAACATTGAAGCATCACATCCTTCAAAAGCAGCATAAAGATTAGCGACAAATTTTGTCATTTCTTTAAACGCTTTTCCAGATAAACCTAAGTTAAATGCAATTTTACGTGTTTGAAAACCTTGAATTCCAACACGTGGATCAATGATTTCTTTGTATATTAAATGTGGAGTGTGCTCAGCAACGTGCTCAATATCCATTCCACCTTCAGTAGAATAAACGATCACATTACGTCCTAATTCACGATCCAACAAAACTGACATATAGAATTCAGAAATTTCTGATTCACCTGGGTAATAAACATCTTGTGCGATTAACACTTTGTTTACTTTTTTACCAACTCCGTTAGTTTGAGCAGTTTCCAAGTGACCTCCAAGAATACCTTTCACAGTATCTTCTAATTTGTCTATACCTTTTGCAAGAACAACACCGTGAGAACCTGTTTCAGCAACAACTCCTTTTCCACGTCCACCTGCGTGGATTTGTGCTTTAACAACATACCAGCTAGTACCTGTTTGCTCAGTTAATTTTTTAGCAGCTTCAACTGCATCTTCAACACGGTCAACTACAACTCCTTCTTGGATTGTAACGCCGTAAGCTTTCAATATAGATTTTCCTTGATATTCGTGTAAGTTCATCTTCTGAATTTTAGTGCCGTAAAGATAGATGTAATTCTTTTAATTATGGAATGTTTTGGAAGTTTTTTTGAAAATTAGATGATAGATATTTAGATATTAGATATTAGACCTTTTTTTTCAGATTTTTAAGTCTAATGTCTATAGTCTAAAAATCTAATGTCCAAGCTTTAATATATGCCCATTTTTTTATTTTTGAAATCAATTAAGATTGTCTTATCCCAATATAATGCATTACCAGTCATGCCATCTGTTAAATCATCTATACCAAGTCCGCTATGATTTGCATAAACTTTTACATTGCAATATTTTTGTCCTGCGATCTTAAAAGTGTCAGTTATTAATTTTCCAGTAACATCATGTTTTTTACCCCAGGATGAGATTGTTATAGTATCAATATCGGGTAAAGAAGAAAATTTTGAAATGTTTTTAGCTTCAGTGATAATTGGAAAAATACTTGAACCAGTATCAAATGTGATTTTATAATTTTGATTTCTGATTTTCATTGGTAGAATTATTCTTCCTGTGGGATCAATTTCTATATCTGTTAAATTTCGATTGTATTCTTCAGGGATTTTATCACTTATAGCAAATCGCTCATTTGGATAATCAATTATCAAAACTTTGTTTTTAAACAAATCACGACCAATAGTACCTAAATGAATCGTGTCATTTTTGTTTACTTTAATTAATTTTTCACCATGATTTTCATAAACAAAACCAATTTTGTTAAGTACTGAATACTTTCCAAATTGTAAATCAAAATTATTGATGAATTTATCGGTGTTCCAAAATTGTAAAGGTGATTTTAGTTTTTTTAGTTTATTTTCAGAAATTTGATTTAATATATCTAAACTTCTAAAAGTGTTTTCATAAATCCCAGTATATTCCGCACCAATATCAAGTTGAAAAGTAAAAATGGTTTTATAACCTTCTATTTTGCAAGGTACATTTATTGAAGTTTTTTCAAAATATTTTCCGCTTATTATTTCGTTAGTCCATTCAAATTGAACCCATGAAATTTCAGTCTTATTGTTGTTTTTTATTTCCCAATTTGAATAAGAATTGTTGCCTGCAATAATTATTGCAATCAAAGTGATTATTACAATTGAAAGTGTAAGAATCAATTTTTTCATTATAAAAGGTGTTTAGAAATATTGCGTGTATTTTTCTTGTCTAATGTCTATCGTCTAAAATCTAAAGTCTAGAAGAAAACCCATCAAACACCGCATCAACCGACCAAGCTTCTGGTTTTTCTGCAAACCAAGGTTTAATCTTCGGCCAAATAATGCCAAATGTTTCTGATAATCGGTAATTCTCTAAGGCTTGTTCATTCTCCCAGTGACTATAAGTCATAACAATCGTTGGTGTGTGCAGATCCCGCAACAATTTCATACCTTGACAACCTTCAAATGTATTGACGTTGTGTTTAATTGTTTCGAAAAAAGTTAAGAAATCTTCTATTTTATCTTCTTGAAAATGAAGTTTTACGATTCGTGTTATCATTAGAATAAAGAATCAATTGTTGTTTTAGAACCTTGTGGTGTAAATTCGATTCGGATGACATCCCCTAAATGGACACCAAATAATTTTTCAGCACCGCCGCCACTTCCATTAGCACCTCGATTAATTGCAATTTCAAGTAAATTATTTTCATTAAAAATAGCTACTTTTTCACCTTCTGAAACTTCGTTGTAAGTTGTCGAAATTCGATCGATATAATAATCTCGTTTTCTAAAGTAAATGGTGAAAGGAGTGTCTTTTCCAAAGCGATCAAATAATTCTCTGGATACATTGATGATTAAATTTCCGTACGAATCAATATGAATGACATTTCCTTTAATTAAATTAACTTCAACAACTGCTGTAATAGAAAATGCTTTTTTAAATTTTGGAGCTGGTGAGGCAAATGTTGAAACATCTTCTCCTTTTAAAATTCTACAAGCAGCAGGAATTAACATGCTTTTCGTAGGAAATAAGAATAATCGTGGATTTGATAACACATCATCAATTTGCCAAAAACCTTCAGGTGTATTTTCTTGAATAAAGGCTCCGAAAAACCCATTGTCATTCGCAATAAAATAATGTCCTTCGAATAATAAAATGGAAGGAAATGATCCGTCTGTTCCTCCAAAATTTACAATTGGTTCACTGTCAACGCCAATTACATGGACTGTTCCTTTTGGAAAATCTCTAAAACAAGAAGAAATATAATAAGCTGCTTCAGAAATATTAAATGGTTTTACGGTATGTGAAATATCAACAATTCGTGCTTCTGGCGTTAACGTTAGAATCGTTCCTTTCAGCGATGCCACATAGTGGTCGTGAAGTCCCATGTCAGTTGTTAACGTAATTATTTGCATGTGTATAAATTTCTTACTCGTTTTGACGAATTATTTTTAATTTTACGTCAAAAATAAGTTTAATCCAACGAAATTTGGTTAATTCGAAAACAAAAATTTTAAATTGCAAGAAAAAAGTATCGAAATAAAAGGAATTAATCCTGCAGAATTGTTCGGAGTGAACAACTCAAAGTTAAAGCAAATCAAAGGTTTTTATCCCAAATTGGTTGTTGTTGCCCGTGGAAATATGTTGACAATCAACGGCGATTCTTCGGAGGTTAATGAATTTGAGAAAAAATTCCAATTAATCATGGACTTTTTTATTAAGTACAACAGTCTTTCCGAAAATGAAATTACAGGATTAATGTCAGAAGAAGGACCTTTAATGGTTTCTGATTCGGCAAATGATACCTTGGTTCATGGAAATGGAGGAGCTAAAATCAAAGCAAGAACTCAAAATCAGCGAAAATTAGTTGAGGCTGTGAATGAAAATGACATGGTTTTCGCTGTTGGACCAGCAGGAACAGGAAAAACTTATACAGCAGTTGCATTAGCGGTTCGAGCATTAAAAGCAAAAGAAGTTAAACGCATTGTTTTGACTCGTCCAGCCGTTGAAGCGGGAGAGAATTTAGGGTTTTTACCAGGTGATTTAAAAGAAAAGTTAGATCCATACATGATGCCTCTTTACGATGCATTGCGTGACATGATCCCCGGAGAAAAATTAGCTGAGATGATTGAATACGGTGTCATTGAAATTGCACCCTTAGCGTTTATGCGTGGAAGAACGTTGGATAAAGCATTTGTAATTTTGGACGAAGCACAAAACGCGACAACCATGCAAATGAAAATGTTTTTAACCCGAATGGGAATGACCGCAAAATTTGTGATAACAGGAGATATGTCCCAAATAGATTTACCCCGTCAACAAAAATCAGGATTATCGTATGCATTAGATGCATTGGATGGAATTGAAGGAATTGGGGTTGTGAGATTAAATCAAAACGATGTTTTGAGACACAGTTTGGTCAAAAAAATAATACAGGCATTTGAAAATGCCGACCTGTAGGGGATGGTCGCGACCATCCCTCAAAGTCGCGACCATCCCCCAAGAACGAACATTATATATAAAATTTCGATTTATCGAAAAAACAAAATAATTCACATTTCAATGTGACAAAAAAAAACAAAAAAAATGAACAATTCAATTACAGAAACAGATTTCAATTTCCCAGGTCAAACAGCAGTATACCACGGAAAAGTACGTGACGTATACACATTAGAAAACGACATTGTTGTCATGATTGCATCAGATCGTATTTCAGCATTTGATCATATTTTACCGAAAGGAATTCCACATAAAGGACAAGTTTTAAATCAAGTTGCCACCATGTTTTTGGATGCAACGAAAGACATTGTTCCTAATTGGTTAATCGGAACACCAGATCCAAGTGTAGCAATTGGTCATTCATGTGAGCCAGTTCGAGTTGAAATGGTTATCCGTGGATATTTAGCAGGACATTCAGCTCGTCAGTATGCATTAGGTGAAAGAGTATTATGTGGAATTACAATGCCAGAAGGAATGAAGGAAAACGATAAATTTCCTACGCCAATTATTACTCCAGCAATTAAAGCAGAAGAAGGTCACGATATTGATGCATCGAGAGAAGAAATTTTAAGTCAAAACATTGTTTCAGAGAAAATATATGTTCAGATGGAAAATTACACGAGAGCATTATTTCAAAGAGGAACAGAAATGGCTGAAAAAATGGGATTAATTTTAGTTGATACAAAATACGAATTCGGAATTAAAAACGGAGAAGTAATGTTGATCGATGAAATTCACACACCTGATTCATCAAGATATTTCATTTTGGACGGATATTCAGAATTACAAGCAAAAGGATTGCCTCAAAAACAATTATCAAAAGAATTTGTTCGTCAATGGTTAATCGAAAATCATTTTCAAGGATTGGATGGGCAAGTAATGCCTGTAATGCCAGATGATTTTGTAACAGTTGTAACAGATCGTTACATCGAATTATACGAGAAAATCACAGGTAAGAAATTTGAAAAAGCAGATACCACAGATATTTCAGCAAGAATTGAAAAGAACGTTTTAAATTTTTTAAAACAATTATAATTTTGGGGTACGAAATACGTAATTTGAAATTTGAATTTCGAAATACGTAATACGAAATACGTGATACGTTGGGATAAGGCATGCCTTATCCCAACACCCCAAACTAACACCCCAACATATCCCCAACACCCAATCATCTCCAAAAAAATCAAAAATCAATCATCCAAAATCAAACATTAAAAATCAAACATTAAAAATCATCCCCATTCCAATCTCATTGCGTATTTTTGCATTCCAATATTAAACAAAAAAAATGGACAAGTTTTTCAAGATATTCTTCTCAATGCGCATGATGACAATGGGGTTGTTTTTATTCCTATCAAGCATCGCAACAGCTACATTTTTAGAATCATTATATGATACACAAACAGCAAGAATAATCATTTACAACGCTTGGTGGTTTGAAGTTTTATTGACTTATCTGTGCATCAGTTTGATAGCGAATATCATTGAACATAGAATGTTTAGAAGAGAGAAAATTTCTGTTTTAATGTTTCATCTTTCGTTTATCGTTATTTTAATAGGTTCTTGGGTAACTAGATATGTTAGTTATGATGGGATGATGATGATTACAGAAGGAGAAAGATCTAATTTTATTTATTCTTCGGACCCTTATTTATGGTTTAAAATTAACGATGGTAAACAACAATATACTGATAGTCGTAAAATGTTAATGTCTGAAATTACAAATAATGATTTTGACATTAATGTAAATTTCCCCAATCATAAATCACCAATTTCTATTGAATATGTTGACTACCAAAAGAATTTAATAGATACGTTGATAGAGAATGATTCGATCAAAGAGATGGCTTTAGAAATTGTTTCAGGAGGAATGAAATCGAACTTTTTGGTTGAAAATGGCTTCTTAATGGTTGGACAAATGGCTATTTCTTTTAATAAAAAAGATGCTATGCCTGGAGTTCATGTCACGAATGAAAAAGGGAAAATCATGGTTTCATCTAAGATGCCGATGAAATATTTGCCGATGGCAGAAATGCAAAAAGCACGTCAATCAGGTAAACCTATTCCAGAAGAATTATATATTCATATCGCCAAAGATTCTATAGTTCCTTTTTTAACGACAACTTTATACATTGTTGGTCAAGAGCAGTTTGTATTTAAGCAAGTGAGAGAACATGCAAAAATGATTAAAATGCCATCTTTAAAAAAGGACAAAGGTTCAACTTTTTTGGTGTTGAAAATATCAGATGGTAACTCGTCTAAAATTGTCGAACTAGAAGGAGGGGCAGGGTCAATGCCAACTCAAGAGAAATTTAGTTTTAATGGTTTAGTCTACGAAATGGAATACGGGCCCATGAAGATAGATATCCCATTTTCAATCGAATGTAGAGATTTTAAATTAGATAAATATCCAGGATCTGAAATGCCATCGTCTTTTGCAAGTGAAGTTACTTTACACGATGATGTTAATAATTACACGCATCAACAGCGTATTTTCATGAACAATGTGATGGATTATAGAGGATATCGATTCTTCCAATCAGCTTATGACTTAGATAATCCGAATACACCTCAAAATGAAGAAGGTACTCGTTTGAGTGTAAATCACGATTGGTGGGGGACTAATATTACCTATTTAGGATATTTGTTAATGTCAATTGGAATGATAATGTCATTGTTTGTTAGATCAAGTCGTTTTAATGATTTGAACGAGAAGTTAAAAGCTACAAAGAGTAGGAGAGAAGAGTTGATGAAAACGTTTTTGGTAATTTTTGCTTTTTCAATTGGAAGTTTTTCTTCTTTTTCTCAAAACGGACATCAACATGTTGAGGGAGAAAAGCACGATCATTCAACTCATTCGGAAGATCAATCAATTAAAAATACTGCATTTAAAGTAATGTCTAAGCAACATTCTGAAAATTTAGAATCGTTATTGGTCCAGGATTTTGACGGGAGAATTGTTCCATTGCATACAAGTTTTGATCAAATACTTCGTAAGATTTATAAAAAAGATACCTTCGACACTTTGAATGCTGTTCAAACTGTCATGAGTATGCATATGTATCCTGCACATTGGATGGGCGTGAAAATAGTTTCAATAGAGGCAGGAATGCAAACAAGATTACACTTAGGTAAATATGTATCTTTTAAAGATATTACTGACAAAGAAGGTCAGTTTAAATGGGTTAAAGAGCACGATGCAGCTCATAAAAAACCTGAATCTAAACGAGATGAATTTGACAAGAAAATAATCAAATTAGGAGAAAGATATCAAGTTCTACAATCTATCTTTACATGGACATATATGAAAATTATTCCTGTTAAAAATGAATTGAATAATACATGGTTTGTTCCAATGAATATGGATTTGATGAAAGCAGATTCAACTTCTTCTATGTTTGCTCTTCAATACTTATCAAATTTAAATAATGCTTGTGATAAACATGATTATTCTAAAGCTGATAAGTTTCTACTAAAATTAAAAGAATTTCAAAGATTTGAAGGGGCAAAAGTTGTTCCGTCTGAAAATAAAGTTGCGATTGAGATCAAGTATAATAAATTGAAAATATTCAATAAATCATTGTACTATTATCTAACGATTGGGTTTTTAATGTTGGTTATTTTCTTCATTCGGATTTTTGTTAAACCAACTTTTAAATCAGAAAAAGCGTTTAAAATATTGGCAAAAATCTTATCGGTTTGTCTGTTGTTAACTTTTATTTACCATGGTGTCGGGTTAGGATTTAGATGGTATATTACTGGTGATGCACCTTGGACAAATGGATATGGTGCTATTGTTTTTATAGGATGGGTGACTGTTTTATCAGGTTTTGCTTTTGCTAGAAAAAGTCCTGCAATTTTAGCAGGAGCAGCAATTTTAGCTTCATTGATGATGATTGTCACAGAAATGAGTTTGATGGATCCTCAAATCACTCCAATTCAACCTGTATTGAAATCATTTTGGTTAAAAATTCACGTTTCAATTATTACTGGTAGTTATGCCCCTCTTGGCTTAGGTTGTATTTTAGCATTGATGAATATGCTTCTATATATTTTTAGAAATGAAAAAAATGGAAAACTACTTACTCTCCACATCACTGAAATTAGTTATGTTTCTGAAATGATCATCACAATAGGACTTTTCATGTTAACGATCGGAACATTCTTAGGAGGAGTTTGGGCGAATGAATCATGGGGTAGATATTGGGCATGGGATCCTAAAGAAGTATGGGCCTTGGTTTCCGTTTTAGTATATGCGATCATTTTACATCTTCGTTACATTCCAGGTGCTGCAGGTAAATTCACATTTAATGTTGTGACTTTTTGGGCATATTCATCTATTTTATTTACGTATTTCGGAGTGAATTTCTATTTGAAAGGTTTACATTCATACGCACAAGGAGATGGGTTAGGGACAGTTCCGAATGATATAAAAATCACGATTGCTGTTTTTGCATTGTTGACTATTATTGCTTCTTGGAGAAATAAAAAATACAAGAAAAGTTTAGCAAAATAACACTTATCTAATTCCATTTACGGATGAATATATATAATTTCAAAGTAACTGATATAAAAGGAAATGAATTTGATTTCAGTGAATTAGCTGGAAAGAAAATTCTACTTGTAAATACAGCTTCTGAATGTGGATATACTCCTCATTTTACTCAATTAGAAGAATTACACCAAGAATTTGGAGGTTCCAATTTCGCAGTAATCGGTTTTCCTTCGAATGATTTTGGAGCACAAGATCCTGGGTCAGATTCTGAAATACATTCGTTTTGCCAGGTTAATTATGGAGTTACCTTTCCAATGATGTCTAAAGTTGGAATTTTAGGCGAAAACGCCCATCCTATTTATAAATGGTTGCAAAGTCAAGCTGGAACTGAAGTTAAATGGAATTTTCAAAAGTTTCTTATTGATGAAAATGGAAATTTTGTAAAAGAAATTGCACATCGAGTATCACCAATTGATCCTGAAATAGTTAATTGGATAAAACACTAGTTCATACTTTAACCAGAAACGCTGTGTTACTAATAAATGTTTAATTTACAGTAACACAGCGTTTCAAGTATCTATTCTTATTCGAATTTTTATATTTTCAGCACTATAAGACCGTTGTAAAACACCTAACTCTTCGTTATAATAAAAATTTAACTTCCTCATTTACAAATGTAAACTGCGGAGTGAAATTTTAATTATGCCTCAATTTATGACTTTTACAACAGTCTTACTATCAAAATCTATTTAAATAGATAAAATTAGTTGCCTTTTATCTCAAATTCAGTTCTTCTATTTTGTTGTCTTCCGTCTTCTGTATTATTTGAAGTTACAGGTTTTGAAGCACCATATCCTTTTGCTGTTAATCGCGTTGCAGCAACACCTTTACTTTTTAGATAAGTAATAACAGCATCAGCTCTTTGTTGTGATAAAGTCTCGTTAACAGTTGCAGAACCCGTGTTGTCAGTATGACCTGAAATCTCAATTTTTAAAGTTGGAACATCTTTTAATAGCTTAACAATACGATCTAACTCTCCATTTGATTCAGGTTTTAAAGTCGCTTTTCCAACATCAAAAAATACATTTCTAAGTGATATTTTGCTTCCGATAGCAATGTTTTTTAATTCAATCATTTTATTGACTAAATTATCTCCACTTCCTGTTGGAATGTCAAAATTCTCAGAATGAAATAAATAGCCCTTAGCTTTAACAGCAATACCATAATTTTTCCCAGAAACTAAGGTGATAATAAATTTACCAGTAGCACTATTTGTTGTAAATGTTTCAATCGTTTTTCCGGTTGAATTATCAATGATTTCAATTTCAGATTCGATTGGTTTTTTAGTCAAAGCATCAACAGTAGTCCCTTTAAAAACAGTAAACGATTTTGAATGAACTTCAACTGAGGCTTCGATTTGGTGATCTTTCATAGGCATAGCTATAGAAGAAAGTAAAAAATCTTCAACATCAGCAATTGGTGTTTTTTCAGGACCCCAGAATGTTACTTTGTAAATATCGTAACCACCTTTTCCTCCTGCACGATTCGAAGAAATATAAGCAAATTTTCCGTTAGCTGTAGATGCAAAAAAGAAATCATCGTAAGGTGTGTTTATCGGATATCCAAGATTTACAGGAGTTGTCCAAATACCACCTTTTTTCATTGAGACAAAAATGTCATAACCACCAATTGATTCATGTCCTTCAGAAGCGATATACATTGTTTCTCCATCAATTGTTAGATAAATTGGACCATCGTTAAATTTAGAATTCATTGGAGTAATAGTACTTGCCGCCATAAAATCCTGAACTGATTTGTTTTGAACAGCTGAACTGAAAATATCATAACCATTTCCTCTGTTATCGTTGTCTCTTGTGAAATAAATACACCATCCATCTTCACTATACGATGCATATTCTTCATTTGCTTTAGACGAAGATATTTGAAAGTGTAGCATTTTAGGGTCAGACCACTCTAATCCTTTTAGTTTACTTTCATATAAATCTATTTGTCCAGCAGATTCTCTACTCATTAACATTTTTGTACCGTCAAAACTTAGATTACTTGAAACATCATCCAGTAAAGAATTCACACCACCAGATACTTGTTTTGGTGAAGACCATACACCATTATTTAATGAAGATGTGTAGATGTCTTTATCGTGGTTTCCAAATTCATTAACAGGATGACCATTTTCTCTGTTAGAAGTGAAAATTAATTCAGATCCATCTGTTGAAATTGAAGGTGCATAATCATCTTGAGGAGTATTTAATTCAGGTACTAAATCAACCCAAGCTCTAATTGGTTTGCTGAAAGATGTTTTAGCCGCAGCACATTCTTTTTTTCTCTGCGTCACAAATTTTGCAAATTCATCTGCTTTTTTATATTCTGTTTCAAAAAGAGTATATGATTTTGTTGCTTCATCAAACTTCCCTTCTAATTGCATGGCATATCCATAAAAATAATTTAAAAATGGATTACATAATGGGTCTAACGTTTTTGCTCTTTTAATATATTCAATTGATTTGAATGGATTGCTAGAATTTGCATGACAAGCCCCTATTTTAAAATTTAATTCAGCATTATTAGGGTTGAATTTTTGAGCTATTTCGAATTGAATTAATGCTTTTTGGTAATTTGTACCAGGACTTTTTACCATAAAAAAAGCTTCGTTAGCTAATTGAAAAGAAACGTCACCTAAGGCTAATATATCTTCAATTTTTTTAAATTCTTCTTTTTTGTCTTTGAAATTAGCAGATTTAAATTCTATATTTTGACTGTAAAAAGATGAGCTTACAGCAATTATAATGAGTGTTATATATGTTTTTAACATGGAGTCTACAATTAGTTGTTACAGTTTTCTGAATAATATGATTTACCTAAATCAGCACCTAAATCTTTTGCTTTATGCCAGTCTTTACAAGCACCTTCCATGTCTCTTAACATTTCTTTTGCCATCCCTCTGTTTACATAAGCATTTGCATAATTAGGATCATTAGTTATTGCAGCGTTTGCATATTCTAAAGCTTTTTTATAATCCTTTTGTTTGAAATATATCGCACTTAAATTCGATGAAGCTGCAGCGTATTTTGGATTTAATTGAAGCGTTTTTTCAAAATCTTTTTTAGCGTCCTCTAATTTACCTTGTTCTAATTGAGATACACCTCTATTGTTATACGCCATGTAAAAATTTGGGTCAACAGAAATAGCACGATTAAAAGCGGCCATTGCTCCAGCATAATCTTTCATTTTCTTTTTTGTTGTACCAATGTTATTTAAAACAAAAGCCAATTTTGGATTCTTTTTGACAGCTTCTTCATAATCTAAAATAGCTTTTGGGAAGTTATTCATCATTCTATGGCAACTCCCTCTATCGTTATAGGCAAACGCAAAATTTGGATCTAAAGTAATAGCAGTTGTAAAGTGTTTAATCGCTTCAGGATAATCTAACTGTAAAAATTTTAAAGTTCCGAAATTATAATATGCTTTCGCGTTTTTAGGATCTAATTGAATAGATTTAGTATAATCAAGTTCAGCTTTTAAATAATCATTACTTCCTTGTAAGGCTCTGGCTCTTTGGAAATAAGCTTTAGAATAAGATGGGTCGATTGCAATTAATTGATCTAATGTTTTAACAGCGTCATTGAATTTTTCAGCTTCATTTTCAGATACACCTTTGTTATAAAAAGCTGCAGTGAATTTTGGATCAGCTTTTATTGAGTTGGCAAATTGCTCAATGGCAGCAGTATAATTTTTTTCACTGAAAAACTTAATTCCATTATTATAACAAGTTTGACTTTGAGCAGTAACTGCATTTTTTGAATTTAAAGACGCAATTGAATCACTATACGCTTTTTCGTGAGGAGTTAATTCTTCCAATTGAGCAACACTTGTAAATGTTACGAACAAGGAGAGAGAAAGAAAAAATCGATTTTTCATTTTCATAGTTTTAAAGTTTTAATTTTTGCTTAAAATGATTAAGCATTTTTTAGCCTGACGAAATTACAAAGATCTTGTCATTAATTAAAGAATAAGTTTTCAACATTAGGGAGGTGTTGTAATTGTATTTGCTGTTTATCAGTTTGTTATCGTATGTAAAACTTGGGGGTTGTATTTTTTTTAATTTGTTTTTTTAAGAAACATATCTTCTTCCCATTTTGATGGATTGTTGATGATGTAAGTTGATATACGGTTGTAAGAATTGTCGTTACGTATTATGTGTTCGTAATAATTACGTAGCCAAACGTTTTGAATAGTTGTGTTTTGACGCATCCATTTGGTGACACCAATTTTGAAACCGCGGACGATTGAACCGACGGTTCGGGATGGGGATCGAGGTAGTGGCAGTAGTGGCGAAATATTTTTCGCCCTTACCGCCGTCCCATCCGTCCCCGTCCCATCCGTCCCATCAGTCGTTACGATTTCAATCACACCATGCACATGATTTGGCATTATTACGAATTCATGTAAAACAACATTTGGAAAATGTGCTGGTATTTCTAACCAACATTGATGAGCAATTTTTCCTGCTTCATTTAAAATCATTTTACCATTTGTAATTTTACCGAACAAATGGGCTCGATCTTGGCAAACCATGGTGATAAAATATAAACCTTCTTGGGAATAATCATATCCTTTTAATCGGATGGAACGGCGTTGATGCTTTTTGGGATAATAAGTCATGTTATAGATTTTCTTTTTACTAAAGTTAATTAATGTTTTTAGTTTAACTATTTATTAATTATATTAATTTTTAATTTTTCCGTAACTTAAATATATTTTGTTAGCTTTACATTAATTAATCTTTAAATTTTATCATTGAAAAATTACGAAGCAATACTAATCGATACTACTATAAGCTCAGGCCGTGTTTCAGGGGTGTTAACAATTTATAGCGATAGAGTAGAATTTTTATCTGATTCAAAAACAATTGAAATTTCTAATACTTTTTTAAAAATTACTGCTGGTGGTGCAGGAAATAGATTAATCTTTTTTAGTGATTGCAACATAAATGATCTTTCGATTTATACGGATGATAAAAAGGTATTGAAGAATGAATTTTTAATTAATAATCATCTGCTAGCTGGTCAATTAAAATCATCTAAAAAGGTGGTGAGGAAAATTATATTTAGCTCAATTTATGTTTTATCGTTCTTTATTTTATTGATTTTAGGAGCATACTTAGCAAAAGATTATTTTGTTGAAAAATTAGCAAATCAAGTTCCTCGTGAATGGGAGAAAAAAGCGGGTGACCAACTTTTTAAAACAATTTCAGGACAATATAAAATAGTTGAAAATGACTCACTTAAAAAAGTTTTTCTTGAAGTTGCGAAGCCTTTATTAAACCAAATTGAAAAGCAAGGTGTTAAAATAGAGCTTTATTTTGTGGAAGACCCTAGCATAAATGCCTTTGCTTTACCTGGAGGAAAAGTAATAATCCAATCAGGATTATTAGAAAATTCTAAATCTTGGGAAGAAGTTTTAGGTGTTTTAAGTCATGAGTTAGCTCACGTAACTCGAAGACACCATATTCGAGGGATTATTAATAACATGGGATTATATGTAATTCTTTCTACTTTAATTGGAGATGTTACAGCATTGGCAGGTACAATTGGGAATCTAGGCGGTGAATTAGCTTCATTGTCAAATAGTAGAGCGTTTGAAACGGAAGCTGATGAAACAGGTTGGGGATATTTAGTAAAAGGACATATTAATCCAAAAGGAATGATTTCATTTTTTGAAACATTGGATAAAAAACACGGAACAAAAATGGATGGGTATCTCGCTTTTATGTCAACTCATCCCGAAACTAAAAATCGTATAAAAAATTTAAAAGCAAAATTAAAAGAAAGCTCTGTTAATTTTAAATTAATAGGAAATGATTTCGTATCTTTTAAAAACTCTTTTAAATCAAAAATGTAAATAAATACAGCTTTTATGTTTGTAACTATCTTAAAATAAATAGAATATATATGAAAATAGAAATAGAAGGAAAACCAGTTTTTGCTTATATGAAAATAGAGCTCCAACCAAGTGAAGTTTTTATTGCTGAAGCTGATGCGATGGCGACAATGTCAGCAGATCTAGATATGACTGCAAAATTTAATGGTGGAATCTTTAAAGCTTTGCTTAAAAAAGTATTTGGTGGAGAAAGTTTATTTATCAATCATTTTACCAACAATACGAGTGCTCCTTTGTTTTTGACATTAACTCAAGCAACTCCAGGAGATATCGAAGTTCGTTCTTTGAATGGTGAATCTTATTGTCTTCAAAACGGAGCATATATAGCTTCAGATCCAGGTGTGAAATTAGGTGTTAAATGGGCTGGATTAGGTTCTTTTATTGGAAGAGAAGGTCTTTTTAAATTAGTAGTTTCTGGAACAGGAAATGTTTATTTCGGTTCTTATGGAGGTATAATTGAACAAGAAGTGAATGGCGAATACATTGTTGATTCAGGCCATTTAGTTGGGTACGAACCAACAATGAAATTGAAACCACAACTTTCAGGAGGATTAATTAGTAGCATTTTTGGAGGTGAAGGTTTGGTGACAAGAGTAAAAGGATCGGGTAAAATTTATATCCAGACAAGAAATCTTTCGGGATTGGCTTCATGGGTTAATAGACATTTATAAGATATTATGGAAATGGAAACAAATAATGGGTTGACATCTAGATTAGATGTGCATCTCAAAATGCAACCAGGTTCAACTGCTGCAGAAATTAAATTAGCTCCAGGCCAAGATTTTACGGCTGAAGCTGGAGCAATGATAGCGATGAGTCCTTCAATTACAATGACAACAACGACTCACAAAAAGAATTCAGGAGGAATTATGAAAGGAATCAAAAGAATGATTTCTGGAGAAAGTTTTTTCTTGAATCATTACAACGGAGGAGCAACTGGAGGAAGTGTTTGGTTAGGGGCTACTCATGCTGGAGATATGTTTGTTCATCAATTAAACGGGGACGCTTTAATTGTTCAAGGTGGTTCTTATGTTGCTAGTAATTCAGATATTGATATTGATTTAAGTTGGCAAGGATTTAAAAATTTAGTTTCAAAAGAAAGCTTGTTTTGGTTGAAAGTAAGAGGAAACGGAACTGTTATTGTGAATTCTTTCGGAGCAATTTATCCGATTCATATTGATGGGGAGCATATCGTAGATACAGGACATATCGTTGCTTTTGAAGAATCATTGAATTTTTATTTAACAAAAGCTGGAAAAAGCTGGGTAAGTTCAATTCTTGGAGGAGAAGGATTAGTTTGCAAGTTTAAAGGGAAAGGAACCGTTTGGGTTCAATCTCACAATTCATCCTCATTTGGTTCTATTTTAGGATCTAAACTTAAACCAAGATAAATTATGGAAACAACAGATAAAAAAGGGTTTGATTATAGATTTGATTGTAAACCAGATTATGGCTTTATAACGGTTCAAATTCCTTCAGGAAAAAAATTAAAAGTTGAAGCAGCTGCAATGGCAACTATGGATACAAATATTGAAATGAAAACAAAATTGAAAGGTGGTTTTTCTCGTTTTCTTTCGGGTGAGTCTCTTTTTATTAATGAATATACTGCAAAAAATGGAAGTGGGCAAATTCAAATTGCTCCAGCTTGTCCCGGTGATGTTGATCATGTTTATTTAGAAAATCAAACTATTTATTTACAAAATACAGCTTTTGTTGCGGCAACTGAAGGTGTTAATGTAGAGAGTAAATGGCAAGGTTTTTCAAAAGGGTTTTTCTCAGGGGAAAGTTTTTTCTTGATCAGATGTTCAGGTGAAGGTGATCTTTGGTTTAACTCTTATGGAGGGATTTTAGAAATAGATGTAGAAGACGGATATGTTGTTGATACAGGTCATATTGTTGCTTTTACTGAAGGATTAGAATATTCTATTTCAAGAGTTGGTGGGTATAAGTCACTTTTCTTTTCTGGAGAAGGTTTAGTTTGTCGTTTTACAGGAAAGGGAAAAGTTTGGATTCAGACTCGAAAAATTCAACCGTTTATTGGATGGGTAAATCCTTTTAGACCAAAGAAAAGCAAGGATTAATTTAGACATTAGACCGCTTCGCTCAAAGAAGAGAGAGAATTCCTCTCGAAGAACAAACGATAGTGCCGTGAAGATCGCTTTGCTCAAAGACTGATGAACTGTGTTTAAAACATAGAAAAGTCTAAGAGCAACGCGATCTAACGTCTAAAGCGAAGCGTATCTAACGTCTATTTAAAGCATTGAAGTTGGACAAACAAATTTCGATAAAGGGATATTCGTTTTTGATATTTCTCCCATTCCTCCTATGACATCAACAAAATTAGTGATGTCATGACGTTTTAAAATTGAAGAAGCAATCATACTTCTATATCCACCAGCACAATGAATGATGAACGCCTCTTTTTTAGGGAATTCAAGAATTCTATTTTCTAATTCATTCAATGGAATATTAACTACATTCTCAATATGTTCAGATTCAAATTCACTTTTCTTACGAACATCTATAATAAGTGGTTTTTCAGTATTTAAGCGATTGGATAATTCAGTTGCTGAAATTCTTTGAATTGTATTGATTTCTTTATTCGCTTTCAACCAAGCTTTAAAACCACCTTCTAAATAGCCGATAGAATTATCAAATCCAATTCTAGATAATCTAATTAATGCTTCTTCTTCTTTTCCTTCTGGACAAACAAGTGCAATTTTATGGTTAAGGTCAGGGATTAATTCTCCAACCCACATAGCAAAATTACTTTCTAAGCCAATGTTTAAACTGTGAGGTATAAATCCTTCAGAAAATTCTGATGCTGGTCTGCAGTCTAAAATTAAAATTTCTTTGTGATCTATGAAGTCTTCAAATTCAGATGATGAAATAGCGATATCTCCTCTCAAAAGAACTTCGTCTAAATTTTCATACCCATTAATATTTAAAAGAACATTTTTAGGGAAATAAGCAGGAGGAGGAGTTAATCCACTCAAAACAACTTTGATGAATTCTTTTTTAGATAAATCAGTATCTAAAGCATAATTTGTTCTTTTTTGATTCCCTAAAGTGTCCGTTGTTTCTTTACTCATGTTTTTACCACAAGCACTGCCTGCACCATGATTAGGATAGACAATTAAATCATCACTTAAAGGCATTATTTTATTTCTTAACGAGTCGTATAAATACCCTGCGAGAATTTCTTCTGTCAATCCTGGAATAATATGTTGAGCTAAGTCTGGTCGACCAACATCTCCTATAAATAAAGTATCACCTGTAATTATTGCATGATTAACTCCATTTTCATCGATTATTAAATAAGTCGTACTTTCCATTGTATGTCCTGGAGTATGAAGTGCTCGAACCGTATAATCTCCAACTTTAAATTCTTGATTATCAACAGCTACTATTGATTCGAATTCAGGTTTTGCTGTTGGCCCATATACAATTTGTGCACCTGTTTTTTGTGCTAAATCTAAATGACCACTAACAAAATCCGCATGAAAATGAGTTTCAAATACATATTTGATAGTTGCATTATCATTTTTAGCCTTTTCGATGTAAGGAATAACATCTCTAAGTGGATCAAAAATAGCAACTTCTCCATTGTTTTCGATGTAATAAGCAGCATGAGCTATACAGCCAGTATAAATTTGTTCGATTTTCATATTTGTTTTTTTAAAGGTAATAATATGAACTGTTACTTCATTTTTTTAATTGTGAAACAAAGTTAATTACAAAATAAGATAAAATTAGTGACTTTTGTTACATTAAAAAATGTTTTAGAGCAGTAATTAAAAAAAATGAGAGTTTTGGTCTATTAAATTCACGATTGTATTCTTAATTTTTCACGATTTATAGTTTTAAAATTTAACAAAATATATTTAAATTAGTATCTTTAGGCACTAAAATTATTGAAATGTCAAAAGAAGTATATATTGTTGATGGAGTTAGAACAGCTATAGGAAATCTAGGCGGAACCTTATCTCCTGTTAGAGTTGATGATTTAGCAGCGAACGTTATTAAATCATTAATGGATAAGCATCCTAATTTAGATCCTTTAGAAATTGAAGGAATTATTTTTGGATGTGCAAATCAAGCTGGAGAAGATAATCGTAATGTTGCTAGAATGGCTGGTCTATTGGCAGGTTTGCCTTGTCAATTAAGTGCAGAAACGGTTAATATTTTATGTGCTTCAGGAATGGCTGCTACAATTAATGCTTCTCGTGCTATTAAAGACGGTGATGGAGAAATGTATATCGCAGGTGGTGTTGAACATATGACACGAGGGCCTTGGGTGATTTCGAAAACTTCGTCGGCCTATGGTAGAGATGCCCAAATGCATGATTCATCTTTCGGATGGAGATTTGTAAATCCAAAAATGGAAGAATTATATGGTGTTGACAGTATGGGAATGACTGCAGAAAATTTGGTTGATCTATATGGAATTGAAAGAGAAGCACAAGATAAGTTTTCAGCATGGTCTCAAGAAAAAGCAGCGAAAGCTTCAGTTTCTGGACGTTTTGCTGAAGAAATTGTTCCTGTATTGATTCCTCAAAAGAAAAAAGATCCTATTGTATTTAATAAAGATGAATTTTCTAGACCAGAAACAACCTTAGAATCATTATCAGCTTTAAGACCTGCTTTTAAAAAAGACGGGACAGTTACTGCCGGAAATGCTTCGGGATTAAATGATGGTGCAGCTGCTTTATTATTAGCTTCTGCAGATGCAATTGCTAAACATTCTCTTAAACCTCTTGCTAGAATTGTTTGTGCTGCCACTGCTGGTGTTGAACCTAGAATTATGGGGATAGGTCCAGTTTATGCAATTGAAAAAGTATTAAAACGTTCAGGTCTTACATTGGATCAAATGGACATTTTAGAATTGAATGAAGCTTTTGCAGCTCAAGTTCTAGCTTGTACTCGTAAATTAGGTATTGCTGATAATGACCCAAGAATAAATCCAAACGGGGGAGCAATTGCTTTAGGACATCCACTTGGTATGACTGGAGCTAGAATTTTATATACGGCAGCGTTGGAATTACAAAAAACCAATAAACGTTATGCTTTGGTAAGTATGTGTATTGGTGTTGGTCAAGGTTATGCTGCAATAATTGAAAGGGCTTAATTTTTCCCCAACCTTTTTCTTTTTTTATACGTTCTAGTATAGTGTCTTTTGGCTTTTAATTTAAAGTGTGTTAATTTATTTTTTTTGAAATAAGCAAAGAGCGAAAAAAACGTCACCAACTCCAATGAATTATAAATGGCGCTACCATATGACATTTAAAAAACAATAAAATACATATGAAAAACTTTTTTTTTCTACTTTCACTCTTATTTTTAGTTTTGTCTTGTAAAAAAGATAAAACAATTTGGGAATCAGATTGGACATCTCCAATTGTAAATGATACAATTTCACTAAATAAATTTGTGAACGATTCAACTTTGTCTATTACTAGTTCTGGTTTTTATGAGTTGGATTTACATAGAACTCTTGTTGATATTAATTTACTGAGTATTGTTAGTATTCCTGATACTACTGTTGTAAAAACTTTCCATTGCCCCGTTAATTTGTTGGTTGGTCCAAATACTCAAATACCGATCAATCCGATTGGTAATATTACACTAGATGTAGAAGATATTGAATTAAAAAATATTATTTTATCAAATGGAATTATCGACATACAATTAGGTAATCCTTATGGCACAAGTGTGAATTTTATTTTGAAATTACCAGGTGTAACAAAAGATGGTGTTGTATTGGAACAATTATTTGTTGCACCTCCAGGTACGATGTCAAATCCAGGAGTAATTAATGGATCGATCGATCTTACAGGTTATACTGCCGACTTGACAGGGCCAAATGGATCTTCGTTTAATGTTTTACAAATTAATTATTCGGCTAAAACTGCTTATGGTGGAGTTTCAGTTAATGTTACAACTTCAGATGAAGTGACTGCAAAGGCAACTTTAAGAGATGTTAAAGTGAATTATGCAAGAGGATATTTTGGAAATAGAATTATAGCTAATACAACTGAAACTATTTTTGAAGCTTTTACAAAAATTAGTGGTGTTATCGATCTACCTGAAACAAATTTAAATTTAACTATTTCAAATGGGTTTAAAATCCCTGTTAAAATCAAAATGAATAGTATAAGTAATGAAAATTTAAATGGAAATATTGTTCCGTTGACTGTCACTGCTCAAAATCCATTTCAATTCGGAGAAGCTTTTAATGTAAATCCAGCTACAGGTTCATGGTCAACTTTACAAAATAGTGAGACCAACTTAAGTTTTAATGGATTAAATAGTAATTTGGAAACATATTTAGAAAACCTAGGAGCTAAACAAAAAATAGGCTATGAAATTCAATTAAATCCATGGGGAAATACTTCCGGAGGATGGAATGAAATATTTCCTAATAGTCATTTGAAATTATCAATTGATGCTTCAATGCCTTTACATATTGGAGCTGATGGCTTGACTATAAGAGATACTTTCGATTTTGATGTAAAGCAAAACACAGAAAAGACACATGTTGTTTCTGGAGCATTAGTTTTGAAAGCGATAAATGCATTTCCGATGTCAGGAGAAATTTCTTTAAATCTTTTAGACATTAGTGGAAATGTAATTTATGTTGTAAGTAGTACTGATATATTGCAATCTTCTTTATATGGATCAACTGTATCATTGACTGGAATTCAGACTTGTGTTTCTGAAATTCATTTTGTTCTTCCTGAAAATGTTTTAAGTAAATTAGAGTCAATTAAAAAAGTATCAATCAATGCTGAATTTAATACACCTAACATAATAACTAATTTAAATGAACCTGTTTTGATTACAGAAGGAGCGTTTTTAGGGGTGAAATTAAAGGGAGCGTTTAAACTAGAAAATCGATTTTAGATGAAAGGGAAAATATTTTTACTTTTTACAATACTAACGCAATTTTGTTTTTCTCAACAATTATTGCCTATTCAATATGATACTTCATTCTATTCCCATGAAATTATTTTTTCAGGTATGGGAGAATATAGTTCTTCTTCATTGAGAAATGAATTCACGGATAAACTAATTAATGGTGGATTTATAACGAATCAAATAAAGGATGCTTCTTTTTCTAAACATAAAGATGTTAATCGATTAGGTGTTGATTTAAATTCTGAAATAGAGTATAGAAATATGAAAGTTAATCTTTTTAAAAATGAAAAAATTGGCTTAATTGTGAAAGGAGGTTGCTATGCTTTAGGGGCTTCTATTTATACGAAAGATGCTTTCGGATTGGGGTTTTATGGGAATTCAAATTACCTAGATCAAACAACGGATTTAACAGGATCTCAATTTACGTTTATATATTTTCAGAAAATAGGTTTTGGGTTTATTGATAAAATATCAAAATCAAATGTTTCTTTGAATTTTTTCAATATTAGTGATTATTCAAATGGATATTTAAGAGAAGGTAAATTAACCGAGAACATAGATGGAACTTCGTTTGATTTAAAATTGAATGGTGAATTAAATTCAACGACAGGAAATTCTTTTTCAAAGGGACTTGGAGTTGGAATTGATATTGATTACAGGATTTCAATGAACTTAAAAGAAAATAAAAAAACAGTAATCCAATTTTTATTTAAAAACATTGGATTTGCAAGTTATTCAGGACTTCAAAATTATAGAATTGATTCTACTTATTCTTTTGATGGGTTGAAATTTAATCAATTATATGGAGATAATTCACTGTTTAAAGATGATTTTTCAGTATTGGATACTTTAAATATCGAAAAAACAGTTCAAAAGAAAACGATCTTTTTACCCGGTTTTTTACAAGCAGGTAAAATTATTGATGATAATTATAAAGGCAAATTCCAAACATTCTTTGGGGTTCGTTTGTATCCTTCTCTTACTTTTAGCCCTTCTGTGTTTGCGGGATGCCAATACAAACTTAAGGACTGGATAGAAGTTGGTTCTCAATTTACAATTGGTGGTTTTTCTAATTTTAGGGTAGGCGTTTATTCGAGTGTAAAAATTAAAAGTTGGTCAATTGGAATCGCAAGTCAAGATATTTATGGAATGATTTCAAAAAATGGATATGGAAAATCAATTTTAATAAGACTAAGATGCAAAATTTAAAAAAAATAGCTTTAACGGTTACCTTATTTATTTCATTTTTTGGAAATAGCCAAATTGATTTCTATAAAATTTACACGAATAATGGATACGATTTTGGACAGGGTATTGTTCAGTTAGAAGATAGTAGTTATGTGGTCACTGGATCATCAAGTAGTTTTGTAGAAGGTGCTTCACAAGCATTCTTATTGAAAATTGATAGTGTAGGTAATTATATTTGGTCTCATCCTTATGGAGGTCTAGAATCTGAAGAGGGCAGAAGGGTGATGTATAAAAAGAACGAAGGTTTTTATGTTGCAGGCTATACGAATTCTATCGGTAAAGGTGGATATGATGCCTATTTATTTAAAACTGATGAAGTTGGAAATCAATTGTGGGAGAAATCTTACGGAGGAACAGGTTGGGAAAAAATAAATGATGCAATTATGCTTGCAGATACCGGGATTATGATGGTGGGGCAAAGTAATACAGGAACAGCTGGAAATGAAAACATTTATATTGTTAGAACCGATAAATTTGGAGATACTCTTTGGACAAAACATATCGGTGAAGCAGGAGATGATATTGCAAATTGTATTCGATATTTGAACGATTCTATTTGTATTATTGGTGGCCAAGTTTTTGACGAATCAACTCAAAGAATGAAAGCTTTTTTAATGAGTGTCAAGATTGATGGGACAATTTATTGGGATAATATTTATGGTAATATCGGAGATTATAGAATAAGGGATATCAGTATTGATGGAGCTGTTATTACTGGAGTTGGAGATAATTTAAATGATTTATTGGTAGATTATGATTTGGATGAATTTGTGATAAGAGTGGATACTTCAGGCGTTGTAATTGCAGAGTATATAACGGTTAAATTAGGAGAAGTTTCTCATTCACTTATAACAACATATGGTGAAATGTATAAGCTGTACATTGCTTACGAAGTCTACAATTTTAATGTTCCCAATCCTTCTTTTCCTGTTGGAAAAGATTTATTTGTTTCACGATTTAATTCTTCTCCAGTTTATTGGGAAGGTGGTTTTGGGATAACCAACCCAGGAAATGATATTGGTGGTCAGATAATTGCCACGAATGATGGAGGTTCTGTATTAGTAGGTTTTAACACTTCTTTTGGGGCTGGAGGGAATAATGTTTTTGTTTGTAAAATTGGAGCGAATAATGTGTTTCCAATAACTAGTGAAGTGCCAATTTCAAATACTTTAGTCCAGATATTTGAAAATAGTTTGATAGATAGAGCTGATTTTTCAATTTATCCAAATCCTTCGGATAAAGATATTAATGTTGAGGTGTTTTCTAATTATAATAAAATTATTATCACAAATATTACGGGTCAAACTGTTTTAGAAATAAATAATGAGCAATTTATTCCCGATTTTGTGGAACAAAATAAAGTCAAAATCAATATTGAAAGTTTAGAAAATGGAAATTATTTTGTTTCAGTTATTTCTGACAATTCAATTTATGAAACAAAGATGATTACTGTTGTTAACTAAATTTCACCATTCAAATGATTTTTCAGTAAACCATTTATTTTGAACGCGTAATGTTTGTTCGATAATATCTCTTACACAGTGCCTTCCTCCATAAAAAGGCGATTGATAATGAGAAATAAGTTTAATTTCAACAGCTGCATCTTGAGGACAGGTTGCACAGCCAACTTTTTGCATTACTTTATAATCAGGAATATCATCTCCCATGTATACAACTTCTTCATCTGAGAAATTGTATTTATTTTTTAATTCTGTATATATATATAATTTATTAGATGCTGAAAGACAAACCTCCTGAACTCCAATTTCCAATAAAATATTCTTTACAGTAGTAGATCTTCCTCCAGTAATTATTAATATTCGATACCCCATTTTTGAAGCATATTGAATGGCATAACTATCTCTAGAATTAAAAGTTCTAACTAATTCGTTTTCTTGAATTATAATGTCACCATTCGTTAATACTCCGTCAACATCGAAAATGAATGTCGTTATTTTATTTAATCTTACTTTGTAACTGATCATTTTTATTGTTTTTTTGAATAAGTGTCTATTATACTTTTTGAAATGTCGGTGTAAATTAATTTTTTATATCCATTCAGCATTTCTAGATGATCGCTTAAAACTTGCTGATCATTTCTTCTGGCTGGTCCAGTTTGAGCATCAAAAGGGGACGAAGAAATTATTTTTTTATTTGTTTCTACAATTAATGGTTTTAAATGTTCCCAATTTAAACCATGTTCTTCCATGTATTCTTTTGATAAATACGCTAAATGATTGATGAAATTATTGACAAAAATAGCTGAAATATGAATTTTTTTTCGATCAGTAGAAGATGCAAATGAAACTTCTGAACTTAATAAAGTGGCTAAATTATACAATTTTTCAGCAAATTCTGGATTCGTGCTTTCAATAAAAAAAGGTATTGTTGAAATATCTAATTCTGTATTTTTTGAAAAAGTTTGAAGGGGATAGAATACACCAATGTTTATATTTTTTGATATGCTTTCTAGCTCAACACTGCCAGATGTATAGGCAATATTAAAATGACTCGGAATTTGAGTAATAAGTTCGTAGATTGAAGAATCATTTACACATATTAAAATTAAATCACATGCTGGAAACTGACTAATGTTTTCAATATTTGGACAATTTAAATTTTCGGCTAAAATTTTAGAAGACAAATTGTTTTTACTATGAATGCCAACAATATTAATTTTATTCAGAAAAGCATAAGCTAAATGAGTAGCCACATTTCCTGCACCTATTATTAATATACTTTCAATCTTCTTTTTCATAGTCAAAGGTATAAAAAAGATATAAGATACGCTTCTCTTTTAGATTGATGAGTGAAAAGTCTATTGTCTAGAGTCTAAAAATCTACTGCCTTTTCTCAGGCTTTAATTAACTTACGATTGATTGTCTTATCTCCAACAGTTAAAATTACTGTATAGATACCACTTTTCAAGTCTGACACATCAAGAATTGATTCACCATTTATATTTTTCTGTATGACTTCAATTTGATTTCCTAAAACATCGATAAGTTGAATTTGATCAATTTTTTCATGGTTAGAATTAATAATTACCTGATCTTTAGCTGGTAATGGGTATAGTGTGAAATCTAATTCTTTACTATTTTTGATTGAACGCAAAGGGGTGAATGTATATTTTCCATCGAAATCAACCTGTTTCAATCGGTAATAGGAAATTCCATTTAATGGTTTTTCATCGATCATTTCATAAGTGTTTTCAACAATACTATTTCCTTTTCCTTTTCTCACCCCTATTGTTTCCCAAATATTTCCATCTTCAGATCGTTGAATTATGAAATAGTCGTTATTTTTTTCTGTTGCAGTTACCCAATTTAAATGTACTTTTTCGTCTTCAATTTTCACATCGTATAAAGTCATTTCAATAGGTAAAACAATCGCACAATTTGTTGTAGCAACAGCAGATTGACCTTGGTCTATGTTTATTATTTGAGTAACATTTGCATAATTTGTTACCAATAAAACATAATATTTCCCATGTAATGTGCCAGCTATATTTGCTTGTTCAACAGCGGAGCTTGAATAACTACAATCAATTGGAAGTGGGTAGGATAAACATGCTGCTTTAGAACTTGCTAAAGATGTATAAGGTCCCCAAATTGCAAAATCTACATCAGATCCAGCTGATATATCAATTGAAAGTAATCCAGGATTGTCAATTGCTAAATAAAACCAAGTCGGATTAGGTGTAGAAAATAGACAGTCATAATTTGGTCCTACAGCTGCAGATGTACCTGAAGATTGAGCTGTAAAAACAGTTGGAGTACCAGAACAAATAGGAGCCATGTTTGCACACGTAATATTGGTGGGAGGAGGAGGGGTAGGTAGTATACAAATATCAAAAGTAGAGGTCTCTCCAAGAGTTGAACCATAGGAGAAAATTCTTAAATAATATACAACTCCGATTGTTAAGCCTGTTAAATTACTACCATTTGGATCACTGCAAATTAAATTGGTTAATGTACCACACGTTCCTGAAAAAACTGAATGATATAAGTCTGAAGTTGATCCGTTAATGTTGTTTATATTTATGGATAAAGCAGTTGAAGTTGCTGTAAATTTAAACCATACATCGTCATCGGCTATGCCCGAACAACCGTTTGCAATAGGTGAAGTGGATGCTCCAACAAGCGTTCCAGCTGTTTGAAGAGTACATGTTGTTCCGGTGTTAATTGGAATGTTTATAGCTCCTGCACATTCGTCATTTGCTGGAGGTGTTACTGTAATAATACAGATAGTAAATGTTGTTGTAGCTGGAACATCTAGATCATAATCATATACTCTAACCCAATATGTATTTCCAATTGTTAAATTTGTAGCAGTACCTGTTTCTGTTCCACCATCAGTAAAATCGTCATTAATACAAAGGACAGAAGTTCCAGCACAGGATACGGAAAACAGTTGGAAAACGGGATTAAAACTTGCTGAACCAACAACGGTTACAGTATGATTAGGACTTGTCGCAACAAATTGATACCAGACATCGTCATTAGCTGTTCCATAACAACCTGTTAAAGATTCAGTTGCATTTCCTGAGTTTCCGGTTGTTGGTGTGCAGGTTGTGTTAGGTGTTAATGTTATTGCTCCCGCGCATTCATCGTTTGAGGGAGT
>CANJKA010000007.1 GCA_947474675.1 Flavobacteriales bacterium | reverse complement strand
TCTCTTGGTGTTGGAAGTCCAAAATAGCTTCTTAAGTCCATCGGAACCATCGTTTGAATTGGATTTGTTGGCGGCATTGAACCTTCATTCATACCCAAACAAATGATTCTATCAAAATCCAACAGTCGAGTTTCTAACAATCCCATAATTTGCAAACCTTCTAATGGATTTCCATGATATGCAATACTTTTTAAATTCCAATGTTGATTGAATAAAGTCTTGAAACTTCTCAAACTCATTTTAGGAATTCCTTCCGAAACGATATTTCCGAAATCGATTAGCGCATTATCGAATCCTTGAAGAACTGCTTTTTCAAAGGCAAATTCCTCCTTCAGATTTTTGAAAATTTCATTGCTTAAATTACGAATTGAAATTAAACCTTCTTGCCAATTTTCTTTCCACGGTTTGTAAACCAATTTCATCAATTGATTCCCAACTGGACCAATTTCAATTTTATCTAATGACAAGAAAATACTATTACTTCGAATAATTCCATGTTCAATTGTAATGATTCGTTCTTTCTCCTCTTTCGGAAGAATGGCAGAAACAAAAGGGTGATTCCATAATTTTTGTAAATCGTTGAAGTAAACTCCTTCTGATTTAAAACGCATTTTATTTTCCTGAATCCCAAAAAGAACTTCCACCCATGTACGAAGGGAAGTATTTCTTAAGGGTAATCCCAACGTGATATTTGCTTTTCCAATTTTCTTTGGAAGATTTTTCAATAATGGAACAATCAGACTTTCATCCGCTAATAATATCAAAGAGTTCGCGATTTCTTCTTCGGACATTTCCTCCAAAATCGTTCCTGCAACTTTTGCTTGTCCAGCCGTTTGCGCACATTCGATGATTTCAATTTCTTTTGCTTCGTGCAATAACTTATCGACCACAAAAGGCATTTCTCTCAACCCTAATTTCACTTTCAAATCTCGCAAAAAACGACCCGCTTCGTGACTTTCAGATTCCAAATAAAACTTATCCGCATTGATCAAAATGTGACCTCGCCCCATTTGATTTAGCTGTTTCATGATAGAAATTTCAGCAGGAGAAAGTGCATTAAATCCAGCAAATAAGAAATGAGCGTCTTTATCTTCTTTAAAAACAGCACCTAAATTTTCTGCAACAAATCGATATGCTTTTCCCATATAGCAAACACCTTCCTTGTCCAAAACAGCATTCAAAGCCGTGTAATAAGCAGGTAAACGATCCCAAAATTCCATGAACCGTTTTTGGCTATCCGTCAAAAATTCATTTCCAAAACTCCAGTTTTCTATTTCTTTAATATCGGCTAAATTGCTGAACAGTTCTTTCGAATTCAATAAGTATCGATCCAATTCATCAAAATCAGAAAGCAGCATATTTCCCCACGTCAAAAATTCATCGAACGAATGATCTTCGATCGTTTTTGCATCTTTCAATTGAATTTCAAATAAACGCAGTAATACTCTGGTTTTATCGATCACTGTTTTTTCCGATAAATTTCGAACCCAACGATCAATTGTAATCATTTTTGGAGCCAACAATGGTTTCTGATAAGCCTTAAACAAAGAAGCAGCAATATATTTTTTAGCACGTTCAGAAGGAAGAACGATCGTTAAATGACTTAGATTTAACTCGTTTTCTTTGATGTATTGCGCTATTTGATCTGTGAATTTCATTTGTACATATCCGTTTTCGACAAGGTTTAAAAGTACTGTTTTTTAGAAAATAAAATAGCCTATTTTGATAATAATATATAATAGGATAGGGTTTAAACCCTATCCTATCACAATTTGTGATAAGCAACGCTCAGGAATAAAATTTTATCCTTATTCTTTTTTAATTTTTTCTCTATGATTGTGTTTGGCAAAAATATTTGTTATTTAAATTGTTGAATTTCCATAGGATATGGTTTAAACCATATCCTATGGAATATGAAAATTGTTTTAATTATATAATTATCATTTAATATGTGCAACACACTGTTGAACATATTAATAATAGGAATCTTTTAGCTATGATAAATATTTTGGATGAAATATTTATATTTCAATTAAAGTACAAATTATTCAAAATTCTTAAGAGTAATTAATATTAAATGAACTTCAGGACAAGCTCCAGTAAAGATGCTCGGAAACTTCATGTTTTTATTCAGATTTTTCCATTAAATACTTCAATATTACTTACATAATTCAATTAATTTCTCTTTAGCTAGTTCATAGCCCATCTCACTCGCTTTTGTAAAATCTTGACAAGCTTCTTCAAGTAGATTTAATTCAAACTTTGCATTACCTCGATTAAAATAATAATAATTTAAATTAGAATTTTGTAAAGAAATAGCTTTATCAAAGTCTATTATTGCTTCTTGAAACATTTTTAATTCCATTTTTTCAAATCCTCTATTATTATATGCATCAGAATAATTAGAATCTATCTCAATGGCTATATTATATTCACTTATTGCTCCAATATGGTCTTCCAACATTCCTTTTGAAAATCCTCTCCCAAAATAAGCTATCTTATTATTTACAGTGTTAAACTTAATAGCCTCACTATAATCTAGAATCGCATTCTCATAATTTTTTAATTTTTCATTTGCAAATGCTCTTTTTAAATAAATTTCTGATGTTTTTTTTCCCTTGCTAATTGAACTATCATAATCTTTAACTGCTCCAAGATAATCTTTTAATGAAAATTTTATTTCTCCCCTTTCAAAAAGTACTTCTTTATCTAAAGGATTTAAAATAATTGAAGTGTCTAAATCTTTTAAAGCAGAAACATAATCCATTTGATTTTTTTTAGCCACCCCCCTTAAATAATAATAATTATATCTTTTAGGCTTTAAATCAATTGCTTTCGAAAAATCTTCAATAGCATCTTTTATGTTTAAAGAATAATAATAAGATAAGCCTCTGAAATAATAGATGTCATGTTTTTTAGGATTTAACTCAATTGATTTTGTAAAATCAATAATCGCTCCTTTATAATCTTTAATAAAAAACTTAGAAAACCCTCTAAAATTATATGCATTCGTATAAAGAGAATCTTTTTCAATGGCACTGTTATAAACAATAATTGCCCCTTTATAATCACCTTTTGAATATTTTTTATCTGCGTCCCATTTTATTCGATATTTTGTCTGACTATGACAAATAAAAACTGAATTTAATATTAGAAAAAATAAAACAAATTTCATAGATGATTAATTAAAAAAACTAAATATAATCAATTATTTAAAGTACAAACTCTTCAAAATTCTTAGGAGTAATTAATTTTAAATCCACTTCAGGATAAGCTTCAGTAAACGTCTTCGGAAACCTCACATTTTTATTCGGATTCCATTTGAATTCGTAGGCAGTCATTTTTCCATTTAATTCTTCCAAATAATCAATTTCTTGCTGAGCGGTTGTTCTCCAAAAATATTTCCATGTATTTAAATTGTTGTAAACAAGGTATTTCATTCTTTCACTTATTAGAAAGTTTTCCCACATTGCTCCAACATCGGAACGAGAACCTAAAGGACTAAAATTATTAATTATTGCATTTCTTACTCCGTTATCATAAAAGTAAATTTTTCGCCCTTTTTTTATTTCGTTCCGAACATTTCTACTATAAGCTGGCAATGTGAAAATAACATACGCTTTTTCTAATAAATCAATATATTTTTCAACTGTGTGAAAGTCTCCACTCACCAATCTACTGATTTCATTATAAGAAACTTCACTTCCAACTTGCAATGCCAATGCTTTCAATATTTTCCCCAACAGTGCCGGTTTTTTTATCTGCTCTAGATTTAATAAATCTTTGTATAAATAACTATTGGCTAATAATTTTAAATTTTCTTCAGCATCGTTTGGATTAACCACTATTTCTGGATAATAACCATAAATCATACGTTGTTCAAGTAATCTTTTTTCTTCTAATATACCATGATGTTTCACCATTTCTTGAAAGGAAATTGGCAATAATTGAAACTCATATTTTCTTCCTGTCAATGGTTCCTGTGTTTCATTCGCTAAATCAAAAGCGAATGAGCCTGTTGCGATAACTTGTACATCCTTTAAAACATCCGTAATCAATTTTAGAGTAATACCGATGCCGTTTATTCTTTGTGCTTCATCAATAAATACAATTTTGTTTTCACCAAATAAGAGAGATAATTTTGTTGAAGTTGTATTCTCTAAAGATTCACGAACATCTGCTTCATCACCATTCAAAAACAAACATTTTTGTTCATTATTAGCGAGAATAGAACGAATAGAAGTTGTTTTCCCAACTTGTCTTGGGCCAAATAATAAAATGGCTTTCCCTTTGAATAAAAGGACTTCAATTAATTTTTCTATTGCTCGATGTATCATAATTCTGCTATTATTCTATCTCAAAAATAGTAAAAAACAATACTAAACCCAAAATAAACATGATTATTTTGGATTTGAATCCGTAAATATCATGTTTTTTACTTCTTTATGATTGTAAATTTAAGAGCTGAAACAACAATTTCTTTTAGATTCTGACTTTCTTGATTATAGATTTAAGAGAGCTTCTAAACTAATATAAAAGTATTGAGAATAAATAATGGTATAATTCAACTATTTTATTAACTTAAAGTTTAATTAAAGAATAATGTTGAAAATGGATTTAGAAAGTATCAATAAGAAGATTTATGAAATTCGAGATTTGAAAGTGATGTTAGACTATGACTTAGCAGAATTATATGAAGTTGAAACCAGAGTTTTAAAACAAGCAGTAAAACGAAATATAGAAAGATTTACTCCTGATTTTATGTTTGAATGAAATGAAAATGAAATTCAAATAATGGTATCACAATTTGTGATACCATTAAAAAGTTATTTTGGTGGATCAAAACCTTTTGCTTTTACTGAACAAGGTGTTTCAATGTTAAGTGCTGTTTTAAAACCTAAAAAAGCGATTTGCATTAGCATTTTAATAATGAGAGCTTTTACTTTGATAAAAAAATAGGCATTGACACACACTGATTTGTCGGCCAAACTTAAGTTATTAGAAACAAAATATGATAAGCAGTTTGACGATGTTTTCGAAGCAATCAATTATCTATTGAAAAAAGATTCACATGAAAAACAAGTGAAAAATAGAAATAATATTGGATATAAAAAATAGTGTTATTAAATCAACTAATCAAACAAATCAAAAAAGTAGTCTTCTCCTCTTCTTTCTGATACACCAAATAACCGCCATGTGCTTCGACAATATTTTTAGTCAAAGGTAATCCTATTACTGAGCCTTCTTTTTTGTAAAATACATTTTGAATTAAAGAGTATACGAATAATGTCCAATAATTTTATAGCTAAATAAACAATCTTCCAACACCTGTCCGCCACCAATATTATGAATGACTTTCAGTCTTGATCCATCATCGCTTTTTTCATGCACCACCATTCCAATATGCGTTATTGAACCACCTAAATTCCAACAAACGATATCTCCTGCTTGATAATCAGTTGCTACATTTGAAAGAGGTTTCATTTTTCCAAAGCGTGAAAAAAAGACCATCAAATTTGGAACACGACGATGATCAATATTGGAATCCGTTGTTTTTAATCCCCAAATTTTAGGATACAATGAAAAATGTGCTTTCATATCTTCGTGCACCTTTTGCTGTAAGTCGATTTTCATTTTTCGGAATGCTCGAATTACAACATCCGTACAAACTCCTTTTCCTTTTGGAACATCCCCGTTTGGATACTGAATCGTAAAATAACTTGGATCATAATCTACTCGATCATTTGTTAAAGAAATTGCAGATTCAGATAGAAGAAGTTCAAAACTCTTTACCGTATCTTTTATTTCAACAACTGAAATAGTTTGCTTAATTTCTCTTGGAGATTTATTCCCATGAAATCCAAAACACACTAAAACACCAACAAAAACAATTACTATATATTTCATAATTTTTCTTTTTTCAACAACTTAAGTTTATTTAATTCCACACAGCACTTATATGAAACCTTATATGGTTTAATTTTTTTGAACCATATAAGAGCTGTGTAAAAACACTAATTATCTGCAGTAGCTAATCACTAACAGCTAACTACTAAAAGCTAACAATAAATCCACATCAAAACTGAAGATCTATTTTTTAAAAGTGCATCTAATTCTTCCATGGTATTATTTGAAACAGTAGGACAACCCCAACTTTGTACTAATCGTTGAGGATAAATTTCGGCATCACAGATTCCTTCCCATGAATGGAGGACAATAGTTCTCTTAAAAGCATTATTATTGGTTGATTCCAGTCCGTTTAATTTATAATTAATGTGAATTCCCCAACTACTGTAAGCTCTCGATCCTACCTTATATTTCCCTAACGAAGTGCAATGACTGTTTTCTTCGTTGCTGAAAATTGGAATATCATTTACAGATTCTGTCGTTCCACTTCCATGAGCACAAAGTCCTTCTAATAGAATAGAATCTTTTTGAAAATCAAAGACAATTAATCGATATTTTCCAGAAGAAATTTTCATATCTATTAAGATACAAATTGTTGTATCCATTTTATTTTTCTTAGCAAATTGAAAACTTTCAGTTGTTTTTGTTTTGATTTCTAACTCTGTTTTTTGTGCTTTTGTTGAAGAACTATTTAGAAATAGTAAAATTAAAATAGGAAATTTCATGTTTTATATCTTTAGGAAAAGAAATTATTATAAATTCTTTTCCTAAAACTAGGTTAATATAAAATCATTAAAAAATACCATTTAGGCATTATGACTTTTGATTTAGGGAATGGGATAATTGATTTAGTTTCAATTCAAACAATAATTTAATTTCCATTGAATCTCAACAATAATTACCAAATGTAAAAAAGGCTCTGAAAATAAATCCAGAGCCTTTTATCGATATTATAGTTTAGCGTTTTAATTACTTACTACCAATTTTTCCGTTTTGAAAACGCTTTCTTTGTATGCTAGTTTAATAAAATACATTCCTGAAGATAAATCACTTATTTCAAAAGATCCTTCAGCTCCTGAAACACTTACATTGCTTAACATTTCTCCGTTTGCATTATAGATAGTAATTTGATCTATATCAACATTATTCCAATTTACAGCCGAAACACTTACTGTTGGATTCGGAAAAACAAAAGCTCCATTTCCAAAATCTAATTTATCAACTGTCGGAACAGGAATTGAAGTATCAAAGAAGTTTTTACATTGATTTTCTTCCGCGTTTTTAACGATGATTGATTGTATAACAGTTGAAGTAGTCAAAACTGGCATGAAATCAACTTTAGATTGATACACAAATCCAAAAGCATCAGTTTTTATTAAAATTTGTGGAGCACCATTGTGGCAAATTCCAAATTCATTTTTATAGACTAAAGACTGTCCGTTTACATCGACACCACTTTGATCACTTAATTTTCCTCCAGAAATAACCCAATGATTTTCATTGTTCCCAGTGTATGAATTACAATCTACAAATGTTTTTAAATTGTTTCCTTTGAATAAATTGGCAATTGTAAAGTTACCTTGGAATTTATTTCTGTAAACATCCATTTTATTTGTGTCACTATCTTCCATGATAACCCCGTAGACTTCAATTGGACAAATCCCTGAAGTTGTAAAAAGATTATCAGTAGCCACGATTGAACTATTGCTTGTTAATTTAATTCCAAAGCTTTTGTTCGTCAAGTTACCTAAAGGTATATTTATTTCATTTCTAGCAATTAACCCATTTGAAAATTGAGCTAAATTAATTGACTCTTTCACTTTTGTAAAATAACAAGAAGTTATTTGATGAGTATTTACAATATTATCAGTATTCGAAGTTTGAATTCCGTAAGACAAGTTATAAAATTGATTTCCACTAGACGGCAGATTTAATAAATCAGTACTTAGATCTTGTGCAACAAACAAGTTTGAATTAGTTGCTTTAATTGCTGAACCTCTTAATTCATCGGCAACTTGATCATTTCCAAAAAAGCTGTTTTTTAAGATTACTAAATTATTTACATTTGTTGCTTCAATATGAGTAGGATTAGACACTATAGAATCTTCTAATAAAAAGATTGTTTTACTAATTTCATTTGTAGTAGTTTGGGAATCATTTGATAACACTTGAACCCCAATTGCATTATCGGTAAAAACTGAATTTGAAATTTTAAATGTTCCATGTTTCAAGTTAGCGTTTGTTGCTAACGGATCTAAAACTTCCGTTTTAACACCAATTTCAGCATCATAAACGTTTACTTTATCCATAATTAATCTACCCGCTAAAGCCGAATAAGTAGTTGTTCCTCCTGTTGTATCACTGTTGTCTTTTATAACAATTCCGTCCCATCTAGATTGACAATTTGATAAACCTTTTAAAGATGAGTTTTTAGTTATTGATAATGTAGCATTATCTTTAATTATAATTCCTGAAAAAGGATCTGTATTATAACCGAATTCTAATCTTTTTGTTTCCATTAAATAATTTACACCACTAGCGACAGTTATATTTCCTTTAATTTTAATAATTCCATCGCTATTTAGATCTGTTAATAAAAATGCAGGTGAATTAATTACAACGTTGTTTATATAATCAAAATTCATAGTTGGTGCACCTAAGTTTGTAACTATTACCGAAGTATCCCCTGAACAACCTGCAGAATCTACAACAGAAATTGTGTAGGTTCCTTCTGCTAAATTCCCCATCGTTGTACCTACATTACCATTACTCCATGTAACAGTATAAGGTGCAGTTCCACCAAGAGTACTAACGTCTACAGATCCTAATTGTGAACTACAAGTAAAATCGGTTTGAGTATAGGTAAAGCTAAGTTTTTGAAAATTTTGAGCCATTAAAACAGCCGCTTGAGCATTCAATAAACCAGCTCCGATAATCCCGTTATAATTTGGATTTAAAGCTGAAATATCAGTTGCTGTTTCCTTTAAAATATATTCGACATCTTCCGCGTTTAAACATGGATTAACAGCCAACATTAAACCAATTGTTCCTGTTACCAATGGAGATGCAAAGGAAGTTCCATTTGAAAAACCAGCAGTTCCTGTAGGCCCTATTAAAGGAACAGTGTAACCAGGAGCAGCGATATCAACATACATATTGTGTTGATGCGTAACAATTGCACCAGCCGCATTTAGTTTTTCATGTTTACTATCTGCACCTATTGAAGTTACAGATATAACATGATTATAAGCAGCAGGATAAACAATCATTGTTGCCCCGCCACATGTTCCTCCATTACCAGCTGCTGCAACCATTATCGTTCCGTTTTCATATATTTCATCAATAACAGATTGACAATAATTATTTAAACTACAACCAGAAGCCCAACTCATATTGATAACTCTAACACCATCATTTGAAGCTTGTAATATTTGATTAAATCCCATTGTATAAAGTCTCATGTGAGAGTTAAATCCTATGGAGCTTTTACCTATTCCGTTATCCGAATTTCCAGCAGCTGTGATTGCAACTTGTGTTCCGTGCGTAATATTTGGATCTGTCATTCCAGGCTCAATATAATTTATTTTACCAACCAATTCAAGATTTGTAGGAACAAAATTCGCATCAGAAATTCCCAAAACAATATTTGTATCTCCTTTTGAAATATCCCATGCTCCTTTCGCTTGTATTAAATCCAAAACATAATCAACTGCAAATGCTGTATTATAATCATTAGGTGTGTACATTAAATCGTAAACTGGAGCTTCTTCTGGTTTTGACATTCCAACGACAGAATTTTCTAATACAGCAGATAAAACTTTTTGATTACAGTTACATTGAACTTCATATACTTTTTGAAGATTTCTACTTTTCGCTGCTGGAAAAGCTAGAACAACATTTGTAATATTATAATCACGTACTATTTTTTGGAAAGGAGAAGAAGAAGAAGTAAGTTCACCTTTAGAATTTAATTTAGGTAAAATTGAGATGTCATCTACTGTTACCCAAACTTTTCCTTTTTCTCCTTGTGCATTAAATAACTGTACGTTAAATAGAATTGCAAAAAATAAAATTGTTCTTATTGTAATTATTTTATTCATAATCGTTGTTTTAATTCAATGTTTTGAATCGCTTTAATATAGGTATGAGGCACTCGTAATAAATATCATCAATTTCGTTTTTAGACTTAAACAATAATTCATTTGTTGTATACAAATCACTGTACTTAATAATTTCCAAAATCTTTTTAATCTTTTCCATCTTTAGTAGTATTTTGTTAAGAAGGTGTTATTAACTATTGTTTCTTATAACAAATAAAAGGCTTATTTTCTTCTAAATAAAACTATTAAGAGGTTATTTTTAATAATTAATACCTCATACAGAGTAGGCTGTAAGTGTATTTTTGCAGCCTGATACGTGTTTTTACTTAGAGGGCTCAAATTAGTTTGATTTAATATCTTTTTAGTTTAAACATACCCTTTGTCTTTTGCCCAAGATGTTAGTAAAGCTGAATTAGGTATATCTAATTTTTTAAGGATGTTATGACGATGTGTTTCAACAGTTCTATGAGATATATTAAGGATATCACCTATCTCTTTTGAAGTCATCCCTTTTGAAATAAATTTTATAATATCTATCTCTTTAGAGGTTAAATCTTTTTTCACACTATTGTCATCACTATTCAATGCAGAATTGAAAAAACGTTCTTTTATTTCATCACAAACAAATACTTCACCTTCGAAAACTTGTTGGATAGAGATAATTAATTCCTTTTTAGAAGAATTTTTAGTTAAGTAACCTTTCGCACCTTTTGCCATGATTTTTTTCACTATTGATAAATCATCGTGTATTGAAAGTCCAATTATTTTTGTTTTAGGAAGTTGATTCATAATGTTTTCAGTTGCCTCAAAACCTGAACTTCCTTTTAAATTTATATCCATTAAAACAACATCTGGTCTAAACCTATGCGTCAAAATTAAAGCTTCTTCAGCCGTATCACATGAACCACAAACCTCATATCCTTCAACAGCATTAAGAATATTGGTCCATGCTTCTACAATTAGATTATGATCATCAACTATTAAAATCTTAATGTTTTCTTCCATATTTAATATGTTTTAAACTAACCTTTTTTTATTTTAAATGCAATTTATCATCGATGAACATACAAATAAATAGGTTTAAATATAGTAATAATATATAAGTAATGCAAATAAAATTGATTTTATAACTAAAAGTATATTGTAAAATTTAGCTACATCTAATTAATATATACTTGAATTTATCCAATAAAGTTCCATTTTTAATCGATTTATTTAAAAATTAAGTAAACAAGTATTTTTACTTGAAGATAAAAACAAATTAGGATTTCAATAATTCAAAATATTTTTATAAATTTTCTCTATAATAATAACACAGAATCTCAGTTTAATAAGGAAAAAAGCACTTTTAATAACTTTTATACTATTAGAAATAACAAGCAGATTAGGTAAAGATAATATCGTAATTTTGAATCATATTTAAATAAACTCACATCAACAACCTAGTTAAAATTTACAAATCGAAAAATATGATTTTTATAATACGATTACTATTTACTTTTGTCTTAATTATAATATCTCTACCTTATATAAGTTCTCAAAAGATACGGATATAAAAAAATCGGATTATTTATTTCAATAGGTTTATTTTTATTTGTTTTAAAATTAGGAGCCTATTCCATTTATGGCGATCAACTATTTACAATTGAAGATGCTAAAATTGTTATTGGAGTCCAACACTTCTTTATTAGATGATTTTAAAATAATTAAAAATAAGACGTATTCTGATCAAAGTTTTTTTGCACATCGATTTACACTTCAAATTTCAATAAAGATAAAAAAAGACTTATTTCTGAATTTATAAAAAATAAGAACTTCAAAAAATTTGAGAAGGATATCAATTAGATAAAAGAAATGAACAAAAACAAAAAAGTAAAATTGGCGTATTTATTTATGAAACATTAAACGATTACAATCGACATTCTTATAAATCAAAAGGTACAGAATATATTCCCGATTATAAATTAATTTCTTTAGATAAAAATAAATCACTACTTATCTATCACAACTGTTTTAATTGGACACTAAAAACTATTTATTCCTTTTATCAAAAAAATAATCTTTAATCCAAAATAAATTAACAGATTTGTATCAATCAAACAAAAATCAAACATGAACAAATTTTATATTTTTCTCTACATTTCAACTATTATAATTCTATCAGGCTGTACAACACAAAAACTTAAAACTGAAAATTATAACTATTCAACGTCTAATAAGATTAATGATTCATTAATTTTTAACGAAAATGAGTTAATTATTCCAGTAACTCGACCGATTTATAGAGAAACAGAAACCGTTTTAACCGATTTGATTCATACCAAATTAGAAGTCAATTTCGATTGGTTAAAATCAAGAATGAATGGAGTTGCAACAATTACTGCTCAACCTCATTTTTACTCTTCAGATAGTTTAATATTGGACGCAAAAGGAATGGACATATTAAATGTCACTTTAGACAATCAAGTTTTAAAATACACCTATAAAGATGATTTATTAAAAATAAAATTAAATAAAGAATATAAAAAAACAGAAAATTACACTGTCAAAATTACCTATGTATCAAAACCTGATGAACGAGTAACAAAAGGAAGTGCAGCAATAACAGATGATAAAGGGTTGTACTTTATTAATCCTACAGGTGAAGATAAAACAAAAATGCCTCAAATATGGACACAAGGAGAGTCAGAGGCAAGTTCAGTTTGGTTTCCTACAATCGATTCACCAAACACAAAAACAACTGAAGAAATTTTCATGACAGTAGATCAAAAATACATGACGTTGTCGAACGGGAAATTAGTCAGTTCAAAACAAAATTTAGACGGAACGCGGACTGACCATTGGAAACAAGATTTACCTCATTCTCCTTATTTATTTATGATGGCAGTCGGAGAATTTAAATTAGTAAAAGATTTTTATACCCGAGCTGATGGAACAAAAGTAGAAGTAAATTATTATGTTGAACCAGAATGGGAAGGATCAGCAAAAGCTATTTTTGGTGAAACTCCAAATATGATTAAGTATTTTTCTAAATTACTAGGAGTCGAGTATCCGTGGGATAAATATTCTCAAATTGTAGTCAGAGATTACGTTTCTGGAGCAATGGAAAACACTGGAGCAGTTGTATTTGGTGATTATTCTTACAAATCAGCAAGAGAATTATTAGATGGTAATGACCAATCAACAATTGCTCATGAATTATTTCATCATTGGTTTGGAGATCTGGTAACTTGTGAATCTTGGTCAAACTTAACATTGAACGAATCTTTTGCAAACTATTCTCAGTACTTGTGGGATGAATATAAATTTGGGTTAGATGAAGCGGCTTATCAAGCAGAAAATGAAGCGGAAGGATATTATCAATCTGCAGAATACAATGGATATCATGATTTAGTTTGGTTTGATTTTGATGATAAAGAAGAAATGTTTGATGGTCACACCTATAATAAGGGAGGGAGGATTTTACATATGTTGAGAAATTATTTGGGTGATGAAGCCTTTTTTAAAGGAATCAATCTGTATTTGACAACCTATAAATTTAAATCAGCAGAATTTCATCAACTTCGTTTGGCTTTTGAAGAAGTTTGTGGAGAAGACCTAAATTGGTTTTTCAATCAATGGTATTTAGGATCAGCACATCCAATATTAGATATTAAACAATCTCAAAACAAGAATAATAAAACAGTTACCATATCTATTGAACAAAGTCAAAATCTTGAATTAGCTCCAATTTTTAAATTACCAATACAAATTGCCATTTTTGATTCAATTGGTAAAACAGTCCATAAAATAGTTGCTGATAAATTAACTAATGATTTTGTTTTACCCTATTTCGGAACATTAAATTGTGTCATTGTCGATGATCAACAAATGCTTTTATCGAAAATTAGGGAAGTTAAACCATTAGAACAATACGTTTTTCAATACTATAATGGGAAGACATATAAAGCAAGAAAATCTGGATTAATTGAAGGGATAAAATTAAACAATTCGATATCTGATCAATTAATTTTAGACGCATTAAAAGATCCTTTCTGGGACATTCGATCATTGGCTATTCAAAACGCAACTGTATTGAAAGATAAAAATAAAACAACAGCGATTGAATTAATTAAAACACTTGCTTTAAAAGATTCCATTTCTCAAGTTAGAGCAGATGCATTTAATTATTTAGCAAAAGTCATTGACGAAAAAGCAGCCGAAATCTTATTCGTTGAAGCTATTAAAAAGGATCAATCCTATTTGATTGTATCGACAACACTTGAATTACTTGGAAAAAACAATCCGTTATTAGCTAAAACAGAAGCAAAAAAATTAGAAAATGAAAACTCATTGTCAGTTTTAATGAGTATCGGTCAAATTTATAGTGGACATGGAACATCTGATGAATATCAATTTTATGCAAAAGTATTAAGAGGGACTTTAATTCAAGGATACGATAAAATTGAAATGATAAGTTTTTACAGCATTTATAATTCAAAACAAGATATTGATATTATTGAAAAAGCGTATGATTTATTTCTATATATTAAAGAAAATGGAAATTTTTACACAAAAAAGTACTACCAAAAATTCATTAGTTATCATCAACAAATTTTTGCTGATAAGATAAAAATATTGAAAGAAGAGGCTGAAGGATATGACAAAAATAAAGACGCCGTTTATGCAAATCAAGCACGAAAAAAAATAGAACGATATGAAATATTAAGTGCTAAATTTAAGACATTAACAGTTGAAAAAGAATAAAAGACGATAATAACAACAAATATTAGATTAAAAATTAATCATTTTTTAAATAAAATCATGACCGCTTTAAATGGCTAAAAGTCTTTAAAAACGGGTGTTCAACAATTTAATGGATAAAGAGAATAGAAATTATTTTCTATTTTTTATTAAAAAAAAATCACTAACTTGCTTGTTAATTCAAATATTCGATTTACATTTGATTAGTAAATCGTCAAATAAACGTTTAAATAATGAGCAAATTAAAATTTCTAAAAGTTGGAGACATAGCCCCACATTTTGAATGTAAAGATCAAAATGGAAATGTAATCAATTCAAATAATTTTGACGGAAAAAAATGGGTAATCTATTTTTACCCAAAAGATCAAACTCCTGGTTGTATAAATCAAGCTTGTAATATTCGCGATAATTACACAGAATTGTTAGAACAAGGAATTCAGATAATAGGAGTCAGCGCTGATTCTGAAAAATCGCATCTTAATTTTATTGAAAAGCAACAAATTCCATTTCCTTTGCTTGCAGACGAAAGTAAAGAAGTTATTCAAGCTTTTGGTGTATGGGGAACAAAAAAGTTCATGGGGAAAACGTATGATGGAATTCACCGTACAACGTTTCTAATAAATGAAAAAGGGATAATTGTTGCAATCATTGATAAACCAAAGACAAAGGCACATGTAGAAGAGATTTTAGAAAACTTTTAGAATTATTTTACATGAACGTAAATAGATTACGTACACGTGCATGCACCTTTGTAAAAATTAAAACAAACAAATAATGTTAACCTTCGAATTTAAAGATGCTAACGATCATCTTAACTTTCGAAATAAAAAAAACGATATGGCAGTTAAAGAAGTAAATTCAGACAAATTAAAAGCTCTTCAATTAACAATGGAGAAATTAGACAAAGCATTTGGAAAAGGAACAGTAATGAAATTAGGAGATGCACCTTTGACAGATATTGAAGTAATTCAAACAGGTTCAATAACATTGGATTTAGCTTTAGGAATCAATGGTTTCCCAAAAGGAAGAGTAGTAGAAATATACGGGCCAGAATCTTCTGGTAAAACGACATTGGCAATTCATGCAATAGCTGAATGTCAAAAAGCAGGTGGAATAGCAGCATTTATAGATGCTGAGCACGCATTCGATCAATTTTACGCACAAAAATTAGGTGTTGATATAGGAAATTTATTAATCTCACAACCTGATAACGGTGAGCAAGCATTAGAAATTGCAGATAATCTAATTCGTTCCGGAGCAGTTGATATTGTTGTGATTGATTCAGTTGCAGCATTGACACCAAAAGCTGAAATCGAAGGTGAAATGGGTGATTCACAAATGGGATTGCAAGCACGTTTAATGTCAAAAGCTTTAAGAAAGTTAACGGGTTCAATAAACAAAGCGGGATGTTGTTGTATTTTCATTAACCAACTTCGTGAAAAAATTGGGGTAATGTTCGGAAATCCAGAAACAACAACTGGAGGAAATGCTTTGAAATTTTATTCTTCAGTTAGAATAGATATTAGAAGAGCAAGTCAAATCAAAGACGGAGATGAAATTATTGGAAATAGAGTTAAAGTAAAAGTGGTTAAAAACAAATTAGCACCCCCTTTCAGAAAAGCAGAATTCGATATCATGTACGGAGGAGGAATTTCAAAAGTTGGAGAAATTGTTGATTTAGGGGTTGACTTAAATATATTGAAGAAAAGTGGATCATGGTTCTCATATGGAGAAACTAGATTAGGTCAAGGAAGAGATTCTGTAAAACAATTAATTTTAGATAATCCAGAATTAATGTTAGAATTAGAACTGAAGATCAAAGATGCTCTTGCTACACCAGGTACAGTAGTACCAATGTTGGAGCAAGACTAACTGCATATCGTTAAGAACAGCGTTCAGAAATGAGCGCTGTATTTTTACGTAAAATAATTTCAATCTAAATCAAAACATTTAAATAAAAATAGTAAATTCGTCTACTATTAAAATACTGAAATGAAAAAACAAATTCCAATTCTTGCATTACTAATTTGTTGCATGATTTGGGGGAGTACATTTGTTGTAATTAAAAACGTTTCTTCAGTTATAGATCCATACCTCCTTTCAACCTTAAGAAATGGTATTGCAGCATTAATTCTATTTTTATATATTTTAGTTTCAAAAAACAATGAATGTTTAAAAAATAAGGATTCAATAAAAAAAGGATTTATTATTGGACTCTTTTTAGCAGGAATATACATTGTACAGACAATAGGCTTAAAATTTACTTCTTCCAATCACAGTGCTTTTATAACAAGTTCAGCTGTAATAATTGTTCCATTGATACTAGTAATTTTAGGGAAATATAAAATAACAAAACAACAAATAATATCAATTTCAATCATTGTTGTTGGGATTTATTTTTTAACAAATTCAAATTTAGGGGGGAAATATAATATTGGGGATATTATAACATTTATAGGTGCATTTATTTGTGCAGGTCATATAATATTATCTGGAATATTTGTACGAAAAACAGATTTCTTAAGTTTGGTATTTTATCAATTTTTATTTGGGTCAGTTCTTTCGTTAATAGCTTTAGGGATGCATTCGGGAGGAAATGAAATTCAATTTGAAAAAGGATTTATAAGAGAATTATTATATCTTGGGGTTGTTGGAACGTTCTTTTGCTTTTTTGTAACGGTTTGGGCACAAAAATACGTTAGTACCATTTATACGATGATGATATTTTCATTAGAACCAGTTTTTGCATCTATTACAAGTTATGTTTATAAAGGAGAAATATTCACCCAGACTGAAATATATGGTGCAATTGGAATATTTACAGGTTTAATATTTTATAGTATTCCATCAAAGAAGGTGACAAATCAATGATTTTACATTAAATTAGCCATTAAGAGAAAAAATTAATGTTAGACTTTTCAAAAATATTAAACTATAAATCAGAAAGTGAAGGGCAAAAATTGTTTGAAGAAACAATTTTAGTAAATTTTATTTGTTCAGCAATTTGCTTTTTTATCATTTATTCGGCTAACAATTTTTTTATAGAAAGCATTCAGGGGTTTTATATAATGATGGGGGCTGGTTTATCATTGTCATTTATATTGTTTTTGTTTTTCACTAAACTTTTTAATCACAAGCAAACTGTTAATGTTGGAAATAGTGTAGCTTATTTATGTTTAGCTTGTGATGTATATTTTACTGGAGGAGTTCATTCTCCTAGTTTAGCTTGGATTATCTTATTACCAATGGCTTCTTTCTTGATGCTTGGGAAAAGTATTTCTACAAGTATTTGGTTGATATTAAGTGTTTTATTAATAATGTTTTTTGGATTATTAGATATAAAAGGAATAAAAATAATTAATGTTCTTTCACAAGAAAAATTCCCAATTTATCTTACCACATCATACATAGGGTTGGCTTGCATGCTAGCAATAATGACAACCATTTTCGATAAAAAAACCAAAAGAATTTTTGAAGAATTGGTAAAAAATCAAGCAGAACTTACAAAGAGTGAAAAAAGATTTAGAACAATTTTTGAAACAGCTCCACTAGGAATATCAGTTGCAAATTCAATTTCTGGAGAAATAAATGAGTTGAATTTGAAATATGCTGAAATTGTAGGTAGAAATGAAAGCGATATAAAAATAATAGGATGGGAAAGTTATACTCATCCAGACGATATTCAAGATGACTTGAATAATATGAAAAAAATGCTTAAAAATGACATTCTAAATTATAAACAAACAAAAAGATATATAAGACCGGATGGTTCTATCGTTTGGGTGGATATGTCTATCAGTCCTATTGATACAGATGATCAAGAAAATCCTTATCATCTTTGCATGATTGAAGATATTACTGATAGAAAAAATAGTGAAAATAGAATAAAAGAAGAAGAAAAAAACACTCTTTTGTTAAGACATGCATCTCAAGTCCCTGGTGTTATTTATCAAGTGCAACTTTCAACAGATGATGTTACAACATTTCCATTTGTTAGTAATGGTGTACATGATTTGTTTGGTATTACTCCAGAAGAGGTGTTAAAAGATGCGGATAATGTATTAAAATGTGTTCATCCTGATGATTTAGAAGAATTAGTTAATTCTACCTATAATTCCATGAAATCATTAATTAATTGGGAACATGATTTTAGAATTGTTTTAAAATCAGATGAAATCAGATGGTTAAGAGGAAATTCAAAACCTGAATTATTAAAGGATGGGACAGTTATTTGTCATGGGTATATTATTGATATTACCAATCAAAAAAAACTTGAAAAAATCAAAAATCAAAAAAATCTTGAACTTCTAAATCATCAGAATGCTCTTTTAGAATTGAATAGATTGCCTAATGATATTGAATATAATGACCGTTTAAAAGCAATCATACAAAAGACAGCAGAAATTTTAAATTGTGAAAGAGTTAGTTTTTGGATATTGAAAGAGGATAATCTAAAGTCAGAATTTATCTATAAACTCAGTTCAAACGAAATACTTGAAGGGGGTGTTATTTACAAAAAAAATTGTGAAATATATTACAAAGAAATAATTCAAAATAAAAAATTAATTGCTAATGATGTTAGCATTCATCAATCATTATTTGAATTGGAAGACTATTTTATCGAAAATAATATCACTTCTATGTTAGATATTCCTGTTCAAAAAGGGACAGAAATTATCGGTGTTATTTGTCATGAGCATGTTGGAAAGAAAAGAAAATGGAGTGATGCAGAATTAGCATTTTCAAAATCTATCTCTGATTATATTGCATTCGCAATAGAAAGTCAAGAATTGAAAAAAGCAAAAGATGAAATTAATCAAAAAGAAGAGAGATGGAAATTTGCAATTGAAGCAAGTACCGATGGGATGTGGGATTGGAATCTTGAATCTAATGAAATATATAGATCATCTAGGTGGTCTGAAATATTAGGTTTCGAACCTAATGAAATTGATACTTCTTTAGAAGTATACACTTCCAGAATCCATCCTGACGATCTAGAAATGGTAACAGAGGAATTAGAAAAACATTTTAGATTAGAGATTCCATACTATTCAACAGAACATAGAGTTTTATGCAAAGACGAAACATATAAATGGATCTTGGATAGAGGTAAAGTTATAGTGTGGGACGAAAATAGAAATCCACTGCGTGTTGTAGGAACCAAAACAGATATTTCTGATCGTAAATTAGCTGAAGAAGAATTACAACAAAGTAAAGAGAAATTAGAAGCGATTTATTCTGGATCAAATGATGCGATAATGCTTTTAAATCAGAAAGGATTTATCGATGGAAACCCTAAAACTTTAGAATTGTTTGGATTCACGGAAAAGGTTGAATTCACAAATTGCCACCCTTCAGATATTTCTCCTGAAATTCAAGTTGATGGACAAAATTCATTTGTAAAATCGAATGAAATGGTTCAAATAGCATTTGATAAAGGGATCAACAGATTTGAATGGATACATAAACGCAAAAATGGTGAAGTCTTTCCTGCCGAAGTATTACTTTCTGCATTTAATTACGGAGGAGAAAGAATATTACAAGCAACCGTAATTGATATTACAAGTCGAAAAAAAGCAGAGAATGAACTTGAAAATCAAAAAGAATTTTATGAAAGTATATTGAACAATGTTCCTACAGAAATTGTAGTTTTTGATAAAAACCATAAATATATTTTTGTCAATCCATCAGCTGTTAAAGATCCTGAACTGAGAAAATTTATTATCGGTAAAGATGATTTCGATTATAATAAATATAGAAATATAGACGATGATACAGCTCAAACGTTACATGCAAATTTTTTAGAGGTACAAGCAAAAGGGCAAGTCCAAGAATGGGAAAATACATTCTTAAATATTGACGGTTCAAAGAACACTTTTTTGAGAGGTATGGTTCCTATTTATAATTCTAATAATGAACTTAAACAAGTTATTGGATATGGATTTGATATTACACAGCGAAAAATAACAGAATTTAATCTTGAAAAAAGTGAAGAACGTTTACAACTTGTTTTGGCAGGAACAAATGATGGTTGGTGGGATTGGGATTTAATTGAAAACTCACTTTATTATTCTCCAAGATGGTGGTCGATGTTTGGATACAAAGAAAATGAAATAGAATTGATTCCAAGTATTTATCCTAATTATGTTCATCCTGAAGACCGTGAAAGAGTAGAAAATTCATTTAAAGAATCTCTTTATAATGGAACTACGTCTTATGAAATTGAATGTCGATTAATTAATAAATTTGGAGAATATATTCCCATTCTTTCTAGAGGGTATATTTTACGTGATAAAAATAATGTTCCAATAAGGGTTTCAGGGTCTGATATGGATTTATCTGAAAGGAAAATTGCGGAAGATAAAATCAAACAAAGTGAGGAAAAATATCGATCTCTAATTGAAACTTCTCCTGAAATCATTATGATTACTGACAAAGATGAAAAAATTCAATTTATTAATTTCGTTTCTGGAAATTATTCAAAAGATGAAATCGTTAAAAAAAGTGTTTATCTTTTTGTAAATGAAAGACACCATGCTGAAATTAAAGCGGCACATGAATCTATCTTTAATGGTTTAAAATCAGCTCAATATGAAACAGAAGGCACTGATTCTAATGGAGAAAAAGCCTATTTTATAACACATGTTGGACCGAAATATTTAGATGAAGAAGTTGTTGGTTTAGTTTTATTTATTAGTAATATAACTGAAAGAAAAATTGCTGAAGTGCAAATAAAACAATCACTTGATGAAAAAGAAATCCTTTTGAAAGAAGTTCATCATCGTGTTAAAAATAATCTACAAATCATCTCGAGTATTTTAAATTTACAGTCATCAACAATTACAGACCAACAGACGTTAGATCTACTCAAAAATAGTCAAGATCGAATTCGTTCAATGTCTCTAATACATGAATTATTATACCAAACAAAAGATTTTTCTACAATTAATTTTTCCGAATATATTAGAAGTATCGCGACAAATCTTTTTCAATCATACAATCAAAATAAACTGATAGAGCTTTCTCTAGAACTCGAAACAGTTTTTTTAGATTTAGACTCGGCGATTCCTTGTGGATTAATTATTAACGAATTAATTACCAATTCTTTGAAATATGCCTATCCAAATAATAAAACAGGCAATATTAAAATCAGTTTAAATCAACTAGATAAAAATGTTGTTCTGATAATTGAAGACAATGGTAAAGGCTTCCCTTCAACAATTGATTTTAGAGAAACTGAGTCTTTAGGTATGCAATTGGTAATTTCATTAACAGATCAAATTGATGGAGAGATTGATTTAGAAGTTAATAATGGGACAAAATTTACTATTGAATTTCAAAATGTCGTTGAAAATTAAAAACGATCAATCATCCCTTAAACCGATAGTTTTTTAACAAAAAATAATCGAATAGTTTTTTTAGAGTATAATTTGTATATATTTGCAAATAATGAAAGAAAACAAATTATATAATATTATTGATTCAACACTAGAAGTGTTGAACAGTTTTATTATGTCTTCTTCTATTATTTCAACTACAACGAACACGAAGATTACCCTTTAGGGTTTTGTCTATATACCTCCGTCAGGCCAAATGGCTATATATACTAATCAGTTGAACTCTTTAGTTTATAACAATCTTATTTATTCATTATCAATTTTGCATCCTATGCAGGTATTAAAATTTGGAGGAACTTCTGTTGCCAATTCCGAAAATATTCTAAAAATTGTTGAGATAGTTCAACAAGCAGCCGTAAAAAATAAAACTTTTGTTGTCGTTTCCGCAATGAGTGGTGTTACAGATTTACTTATTGAATCTGCACATCTTGCCGCTAATCAAAAAGAAGAGTACAAAGAGAAATTAAAAATTATTGAGTTAAGACATTTGACTTCTGTAAAGGAAATGATTCCACTTAATGAACAAAGTTCTGTCTTAAGTCAAATAAAAAAATTATGCAATGAAATCGAAAACTTATGCGAAGGTATTTTTTTAATAAATGAATTATCTGTAAGAGCAAAAGATCGAATCATCAGTTATGGCGAACTACTTTCTTCCCTATTGATTTCAGAAAAATTTAAGTCAAACAAGGTCAATATCAAATGGGTTGATGCTCGTTTAGTTATTAAAACAAATAAAAATTTTGGCTTAGCTGAAGTTGATTTTGAAAAGTCAAACAATGCTATTATTGAATTAGTCAATTCTTCAAAAGAAGATGTATTAATCATGCCAGGTTTTATTGCTTCTAATATCGAAGGAATCACAACTACTCTTGGTCGTGGAGGTTCAGATTATAGTGCCGCAATTGTTTCTGCTGCTTTAAATACAAAATCTTTAGAGATCTGGACAGACGTTAGTGGTGTAATGACAGCGGATCCACGTTTGGTTCCTAACTGTAAAGTTATTCCAAGAATGTCATATCATGAAGCTATGGAATTATCTCATTTCGGAGCAAAAGTTATTTATCCTCCAACAATTCAACCGGTTATGGATAAAAACATTCCAATATGGATTAAAAACACTTTCGCACCATCTGATTACGGAACTCAAATTGAAAAAGAAGTTCCTGAAGAGAATAAAAGTTTGATCTGTGGATTGACAAGTATTAAAAAAGTATCTATTCTTAATTTTGAAGGTGCTGGAATGGTTGGAATACCAGGAATTTCGATGCGTTTATTTTCTGCATTATCACATGAAAAAGTGAATGTTATTTTAATTACTCAAGCATCTTCCGAGCATTCAATTTGTATTGCTGTCGAAGAATCGTTTGCTATAATTGCCAAAAATTCTGTAGATAGTGAGTTTGAAAACGAAATAAAAAATGGATCAGTAGAACCAATTGAGGTAGAAAATGAACATTCTATTATTGCTTTAGTGGGTGATAGTATGAAAAGTTTACCAGGTATTTCTGGTAAAATGTTTGGAGCTCTAGGAAGAAATGGAATTAACATTCGTGCAATTGCTCAAGGTTCTTCAGAGAAAAACATTTCTGCAGTCGTGAAATCTATCGATGTTCAAAAAGCTTTAAATGTTTTACACGAAGATTTCTTTGAAGATGACATCAAACAGATCAATTTATTTATAGTAGGAGTTGGAAATGTTGGTGGAAAATTATTAGATCAATTTCACAAACAAGAGAAATATTTGAAAGAACAATTATATCTTCAAGTAAATATTATTGGAATTGCAAGTAGTAAAAAAATGCAATTGAATGAAAATGGTATTTCTCTTATTAACTGGAAAGAAGGTTTAGGAAATTCTGAAGCAATGAATTTAAACCAATTTATTTCTTTTGTAAAGGATAAAAACCTTCGTAATTCTGTATTTGTAGATGTTACTTCCAACCAAGATGTGTCTGACTGTTATAGTGAGTTGTTGAGTAAAAGTATCGCTGTTGTTGCTTGTAATAAAATTGCCAGTTCATCTAGTTATTCTAATTATTCTAGTCTTAAAAAATTAGCTAAAAAACACAATACTTCGTTTTTATATGAAACAAACGTAGGAGCAAGTTTACCTGTAATTGGAACTTTAAAAGACTTGATGCAAAGTGGAGATCAAGTTGTAAAGATTGAAGCTGTTTTGTCAGGAACTTTGAATTTTGTTTTCAATACTTACAACGGTTCAGAATCATTTTCTTCAGTTGTAAAACAAGCGAGAGATGAGGGATATGCTGAACCAGACCCAAGAATTGATTTAAGTGGAACAGATGTAATGCGAAAAATATTAATTCTTGCGAGAGAATCGGGTATTCAAATGGAAATGGGAGACATTGAAAGCAATTCTTTTCTTCCTGAAGAATGTATGGAAGGTGATGTTCCAGCATTTTATGCTTCAATGATTAAACATGAAAATCATTTTAAACAATTATTTGAAAACGCTGAAAAGGAAGGATGTCGTTTGAAATTTGTTGCTAAATTAGAAAATGGAAAAGCATCCGTTGGACTAGAACATATTAATGCCAATCACGATCTTTTTCACCTATACGGAAAAGATAATGTTGTTTTATTTTACACGGATAGATACAAAGAGCAACCACTTGTAATTAAAGGTGCTGGTGCTGGTGCAGACGTTACTGCTTCTGGAATTTTTGCGGATATATTAAGAACAGTAAGAGTATAATCAAGTTTCCCCCTTTGGAGGGGGATTAAGGGGGAGGAAAATTAATAGTAGGTGTTAGGTCTGAGAAATTCCTCCCCCCTGCCCCCCTCCAAAGGGGGAAAAATAAAGAAATATGAAAAATAAAATAATAAAAGTTTTAGCCCCTGCAACTGTTGCAAATGTTGCATGTGGCTTTGATGTGCTTGGATTTGCGTTAAGTGATATCAACGATGAATTAATCATGCGATTGGTTCCTAAAAGAGGTGTTACAATAATAAATAAAGATGATTTTAATCTTCCCACTGAGCCTACTCAAAATGTAATAGGTGTTAGCATATTAGCAATGCTTGAAGAAATTGAAGGAGAAATTGGTTTTGAAATTGAAAGCACAAAAAATATTAAACCAGGAAGTGGAATTGGTTCAAGTGCAGCAAGTGCAGCTGGAGCAGTTTATGGAGCAAATTATTTATTAAATAATCGCTTTTCAAATGAAGATCTAATTCGTTTTGCAATGTGCGGAGAAGAAGTAGCTTCAGGTTCAAAACATGCTGATAATATTGCTCCTTGTATTTATGGTGGATTTACTTTGATTCGAAGTACTGCCCCTTTGGATATTATTCCAATACCTTCTCCTTTTTTATATGTTACAATCGTTCATCCTCAAATTGAAGTGAAAACATCTGATGCTAGAAGTATTTTAAAAAAACAAGTGTTACTTTCTGATGCTGTAAAACAATGGGGAAATGTAGGTGGATTAATAGCTGGATTAATGAAAAATGATTATGATTTAATCAGTCGTTCTTTGGTAGATCATGTTATTGAACCTGTTCGAAGTATTTTAATACCTAATTTTGATGAAATGAAAAAAAGAGGAATTGAAGCGGGTGCATTAGGTGGTGGAATTTCAGGATCTGGGCCATCCATCTTTTTAATTAGCAAAGATCAAAAAACTGCGTTAGATGTCGAAAAAGTGGCGAAAGATGTATATTCAGAAATTGGTTTACCTGTTTTTACTTACGTGACTAATTTGAATAAAAGAGGCGTTCAAATAATTGAAATGAATTAATATTTTTAGACATGATCTATAGAAGTACAAATAATAAATCTGAAAAAGTTGATTTTAGAGAGGCTACTATTACAGGTTTAGCTCCGGACAAAGGATTGTTTTTCCCTGAACAAATTCCCGTTTTATCAGTCGATTTTTTGAAAGATTTAAAGTCAAAATCAAAAGCTCAATTAGCCTATGAAATCGTTGCTCCGTATGTTGGATCTTCTATTCCTAAAGAGTATTTGTTTAAAATATGTGAAGAAACCGTTGATTTTGACTTTCCACTTGTTAAAATTAAAGAGAATATCTATTCTTTAGAATTATTTCATGGTCCAACTCTCGCTTTTAAAGATGTTGGAGCTCGTTTTTTAAGTCGTTGTTTAGGATATTTCTCTAAAAATTCAGATAAAAAAACAACTGTATTAGTTGCTACATCTGGAGATACAGGAAGTGCTGTTGCCAATAGCTTTTTAGGAGTTGAAGGCGTTGAAGTGGTCATTTTATATCCTTCTGGAAAAGTTAGTTTAATTCAAGAATTGCAATTAACAACTTTAGGGAATAACATTACAGCATTAGAAGTTGAAGGTGATTTTGATGATTGTCAAAGAATGGTGAAAGAAGCTTTTGCAAATAAAGAATTAAATGATCATTTGAATCTTACTTCTGCAAACTCAATTAATATTGCACGTTGGTTGTCTCAGCAATTTTACTATTTCTTCGCTCTTCAGCAATGGCCTCATGAAAAACCACCTGTTATTTCTGTTCCAAGTGGAAATTTTGGAAATATCTGTGCTGGATTAATTGCTCATAAATCGGGACTTCCAGTTACTCATTTCATAGCAGCATGTAATAGTAATGACGCTTTTTATAAGTATCTTCAAAATGGAGATTATAAAACGAAAGCATCTGTTCCAACAATTTCAAATGCTATGGATGTTGGGAATCCAAGTAATTTTGTACGAGTTTTAGAATTATTCGACAACGATTTTAAACAAATTCAAAACAAAATTTCGAGTTTTAGAATTTCAGATGAAATAACTAAAAAAACGATTTCAGAAGTCTATGAAAATCACAATTATTTATTAGATCCACATGGTGCTGTAGCTTATACTGCTTTAGATATATACTTGAAGGAAAACCCAACTGAAAAAGGAATTATACTTGAAACGGCACATCCTTTAAAATTTAATAATGTTGTTGAACCAATTATAGGGGAAGAAATTGAAATTCCGTTAAATGTAAAAACTTTGCTTGAAAAAACAAAAAACAGTATTTTAATTTCTCCTACTTTTCAGTGTTTGAGTAATGAGCTTTTAAAATGGGTTTAGAATTACAAATTCTTTTCATAAGACCTTATTTTACAAAAGTGAATAAGGTCTTTTTCATTTTCCTTAAATACTTAAATTATTTTAGCGAAGAAAGAATTGGTTCATTTATGATGTCAAAAATTTGTTTTTGCAAATCTTCTACATTCTCTTTTCTTAATCCATTAGTTAAAATAGGTTTATGAATAACAACCTTAGATATTTCTGGACCTCCTTTACCCATAAAGAAATTTCCTCTTTGAAGAATTTTCCAATTTGTCACAAATGTTACAGGTACAATTGGAACTTGTTTTTGAATCGCAATGGCAAATGCTCCGGACTTAAATTCTCCCATATATGGAGCATCTTTTGTGATTGTTCCTTCTGGGAAAATAGCTAAAGAATTACCTGATTCTAATTCTTTATTCATTCTTTTTAGAGCAGCAATCATTCCCATTTTAGTCTTTCGATCTACTAATATATTCATTCCTGAAGTGTAATAAATATGGAACAAAGGCCATTTTTCAATTTCTTTTTTTCCCGTGAAAACAAAATAATTTGGAAAAATCGTATAAAGACAAAAGATATCCAAAAAAGAACTATGATTCGGGCATATAATATAAGCACCTTCTTTAGGTATATTTTCTTTTCCAATTACTTTTAAAGGTGCTCCAGCAAAAAGCAGTAAAAAGAAAGAATGGATCCTCATTATTTTAAATACCAAAGGAAATCGTTTTGGATTTTTCAAAAGCAAATAAACAAAAGGGTAGGTAATAATTAATGAAAAAGCGAAAACAAATAAATAATATATTTTATAAACTATTCTAAATGGAATCAATATATATTTCATTTCCTAAAAAATTTTATTACTGTTTATTTTTAACCTATAAACATGTTCTTTAACTTTTTGAGCCCATTCTAATGTTGAAAATTCTTTTGTGAAAGAAGAATAAGAAATTGGCTTCCCAACTGTTAATTTTATTGTTTTTCCTTTTTGTTTGAAAACTTCATCTACAAGATAAAACATTTCAATATTTGCTTTAATTCCAATTTTCTTTCTAAAAGCTCCAAGGTTATAAAAAAAAGAACTGTTACTCGCCTCAACATAGATTGGAATTACACTTTGTTTATATTTTACAGATTTCGCGATAAAACTTTTTTTCCATTCTAAATCTTTTACTCCTTCTTTTTGTTTTCTTGAAACCATTCCTGCTGGAAAAATGACAATACACTCATCTGAAGCATACGATTCTTCAATCAATTTTACATTTTCTGTGAGATTTTTTGCGTGCTTATTTATTGGAATTAATAAACTACTAACATTTTCTAAATTCATTAATAAATCATTGACCAAAGCTTTGATATCTTTCCGTCTTTGTCCAACTCCATTCATCACAGCAATTCCATCAATACCTCCTAAAGGATGATTAGAAACGACTATACATCCCCCATTTTCAGGAATGTTTTCTAATCCTTCAATATTAACTGTGATTTGAAAAAAAGCTAAAGCAGATTTCACAAAATCATGTGCATAATCGTCTTTTGTTACTTGTAAAAATTGATTAAACTCATCCTCATGAATAATACGCTTGATATAACGAAGAACAAATTTTGGTAGAATTTTCAATAATCGAGGGTTTTTTTCCTTAATTATTTCTTCTATATTTATTTGTTTAACTTTTTTATTTTCTGACACGTTTTTACAAATTACATCTCATAAATATTGGATGAAATACAAAATTAGGAGAAGAACGCATCACATTATATGATTTAAATCATATAATAGGATAGTTATAAAATTTTAAAGCTTTTTATTTAAAATTCAGAAGAACTAAATCCCAACATTTTTTTCGAATGCTGCTCCAAAAGAGATAAAAGAATCTGTACTTCCCACACCTTCAATGTTATGGATTTGTTCGTATAATATCTTTCTTAAGTCTTCATTATTTTTTGCAACAATCTTAATAAATAAAGCATATTTACCAGAAACCCAATGACACTCAACAACTGATGGAATTTTCTTTAAATCTTCTGCGATAGAATAGGCAAAACGAGCTTCTTTTGTTACAATTCCAGTATATGTAAATGATTCAAACCCCATTGATTTTGGATCTAATTGAACAGAAAATCCTTTGATGATTCCTGCTTCTTGTAATTTTTTTACTCGTTGATGAACCAATGAATTAGATATTTTTAATTGTTTTGCCAATTCAGAAAAGGGTAATCTTCCATCTTCACTAAGTTTTCTAATTATTTCTTTATTAATAAAATCTAATTGGTTTGAAGTATCCATAATAATTAAATGTTTTAAAATTGATTATTATCCATCTATAAAATAGATCTGACAATATCAATTTGATTATTAAAAAGGGTTAAAATACAATATATTAGCAAATATACAAAAATAGTTGCAAATATGATTCGTTTGACTGTAATTTTGTGTCAAATAAATTTAAATAATTTTAAAGAAATGAAAAAAGAAGAGCTTTTAGCGAAATTATGGGAGCAATATACGAAAATTACTCCATCTGCAGAAAAAATTCATGCACTTTTAGGAGCGCAAGGTCAAACTATTTCAAATGACCACATTGCCATTCGTACTTATAATGATGCTAGAGTTAATATTTCAGTATTAGAAAAATTATTTATTAAAGCAGGTTATGAGCCTTGTGGGGAATATGTTTTTGAATCAAAGAAATTGTTTGCAAAACATTACCAACACACTATTGACAAAAATGCACCAAAGATTTTTATTTCTGAACTAGAATTAGAAAAATGCTCTGTTCAATTACAAAACATCGTTAAAACAATTTTGGATGAATGTGATCAAGATTTATTTTTAAATCCAGAATTAGTTTTAAATGGTAATGTTTGGGGGACACCTTCTTACGCAATCTATGAACTTTTAAGAGAAGAGTCAGAATATGCTGCTTGGATGTATGTTTACGGTTTTAGAGCAAATCACTTTACAGTAAATGTAAACGACCTAGTAGATTTTAAAACATTAGAATCATTGAATGATTTTCTTGAAAAAAATGGTTGGAATTTAAATGCTTCAGGTGGTAAAATTAAAGGGACTCCTGAACAATTATTAGAGCAATCAAGTACATTGGGAGATATTCAAGAAATTGAATTTTTAGAAGGAACTCATAAAATACCAACATGTTATTACGAATTTGCTTTACGCCATGTTGATGCATCGGGTGAATTTTATCAAGGATTTATAGCAGCTTCTGCTGATAAAATATTTGAAAGTACAGATGTAAAATTGGCTAAATAGTTAGTTTTACTTCCCCCTTTGTCCCCCTACAAAGGGGGAAATATAAAACATCCTCTATTCAAATTATTAATTCAAAAAACTGTACTTTTGCACTAATAAAAATAGTATCATCTACTAAACTAATAGAATAATGAAAAGTCAAGAAACGTTTATTTTCGATTTCGATAGTACATTTATTCAAGTGGAAGCTTTGGATGTTTTATGTGAAGTTGTTTACGAAAATAATCCCAATGGTCCTCACGTTTTAAGTGAAATCCAACGTCTTACCGATTTAGGAATGGAAGGCAAATTATCCTTGAAAGAATCCTTGACACAACGAATTCAATTGTTAAAAGCGAACCGTGATCATTTAAGTTTAGTCATTGATGCTCTTCGAAGTAAAGTTTCCGATTCTGTTGTAAGAAATAAAAGTTTTTTCAAACAAAATGCTGAAAACATTTACATTATATCAAATGGTTTTAAAGAAATAATCATCCCTATTGTCCAAGAAATTGGAATTAAACCTGAACAAGTTTTAGCAAATACTTTTAAATTTGATCACGATGGTAATATAATTGGATTTGATGAAAAAGATGAATTGTGTGAAAATAAAGGAAAAGTATTAAAAATAAAATCACTTAACTTAGAAGGAGAAGTAATCATGATCGGTGACGGTTATACAGATTATGAAACATTAGAAGGTGGTGCAGCATCAAAATTTTATGCCTTTACTGAAAATGTAAGTCGTAAAGTTGTAATTGATAAGGCGGATAGATTAGCTCCTTCATTGGATGAAATATTGTATGACCTTTCTTACAAAGCATCTGTTTCATACCCAAAAAATAGAATTAGTGTTTTGCTATTAGAAAACATCCATCCTGATGCAGTTAAATCCTTTGAACAAGAAGGTTACAGCGTTGAAACGGTAAAAGGTTCATTAAGTGAAGATGAATTATGTGAGCGAATTAAAGATGTATCTATCTTAGGAATTCGTTCTAAAACTCAAATAACTCCTCGTATTTTAGATTGTGCTAACAAGCTTCATGCTATTGGAACATTTTGCATCGGAACGAACCAAGTGAATTTAGATGAATGTTCTAAAAGAGGAATCGCTGTTTTCAATGCTCCTTATAGTAATACGCGTTCGGTTGTAGAATTGGCGTTAGGAGAAATGATTATGTTGATCAGAAGTACCTTCGAAAAAAGTACTAAAATGCACAAAGGAATCTGGGATAAATCCGCCAACAACAGTGTAGAGATTCGTGGAAAAAAATTGGGTATTGTAGGTTACGGAAGTATCGGTGCTCAATTTTCTGTGATTGCAGAAGCATTAGGTATGAAAGTTTATTTCTATGATATTACAGATAAATTAGCATTAGGAAACGCTAAAAAATGTTCTTCATTGAATGAATTATTAGCTGTATCGGATGTTGTTACTCTTCATGTAGATGGAAGAAAAAGTAATGCTAATCTGATCACTTCAACTTCATTTGAGAACATGAAAGACGGTGTTATTTTTATGAATCTTTCTAGAGGTCACGTTGTTGAATTAGACGCATTGATTAAAAACCTTAAATCAGGAAAAGTTAGAGGTGCAGCAATCGATGTATTCCCTGAAGAGCCGGCAAGTAACGATGAGCCTTTCATTTCAGAATTGTGTGGGATTCCGAATGTAATTTTAACTCCTCACGTTGGTGGAAGTACAGAAGAAGCTCAGTTGGATATTGGTAATTTTGTATCTAGAAAAATCATTCAATACATCAATACAGGAACAACTTTTGGAAGTGTTAATTTACCAGAAATTCAATTACCAGAATTCCAAAGCGCACACCGTATCATGCATATTCATGAAAATGTAAAAGGTATTTTGGCGCAAATAAATACGATATTATCAGAATTTGATAACAACATTGTCGGTCAATATTTGAAAACAAATGAAAATATGGGATATGTAATAACCGATATAGATAATTTACATAATACTGATTTAGAGAAAAAATTAAAGGAAATTCCGAATACGATTCGATACAGAATTCTTTATTGAAATTAGATAAAGAGGCTGTCTCAAAATGACAGCCTTTCACTTTTTTTAACCATAAGAGAAAGTGATAGCTTTCGAAGACCCAAGGGAAGGGATTATAAGGAAATATAAGTTACTAGATGAAGTGAAGTAACAACTTGTAAATCAGTAATAAATATAATTTACTTACCAGCCATAAATAACCTTACAATGCTAATTTTTAAATAAATTATAACTTTTGAGACAGCCTCTTTTTTGTCTAAATTGTTAAAACTTCTAAAAATTAATTTTTTAGAAATACTTCTTCATTACTTTTACCCCTTAAATAGTTAATTAAATAATTGTAATGAAAAAAGCCATCGTAATCGGAGCTACATCTGGAATTGGAAAAGGAATATCAAATCTATTAGTAGAAAATCTATTTACTGTTGGAATTACAGGTAGAAGAACTAATTTACTTCAGGAAATGAAAACTGAACACCTAAATTTCTTTGAAATAGCTACTTTAGATATTACAGAAGTAAATACAATTGAAATAAAATTAAATGAGTTAGTTAAAACGCTTGGAGGCCTTGATCTACTAATTATTTGCTCAGGAACAGGTGATTTAAATGAGAAATTAGAATTTAATATCGAACAAAAAACTATCGAAACAAATATTTTAGGATTTACATGTGTCGCAGATTGGGCGTTTAACTATTTTGAAAAACAGAAATCTGGTCATCTTGTTGGAATATCATCTGTCGGAGGATTAAGAGGTAGTAGATTTGCTCCAGCGTATAACGCAAGTAAGGCATTTCAGATAAATTACTTAGAAGCATTAAGACAGAAAGCTAAAAAAAGTAAAATGCCTATTATAATCACAGATGTACGACCAGGTTTTGTGAATACAGAAATGGCGAAAGGCGAAGGACTATTTTGGGTCGCACCAGTAGATAAAGCGGCTAAACAAATATTCAAAGCCATTCGAAATAAAAAGAAAGTCCTTTATGTTACAAAAAGATGGCGTATTGTAGCAGGTTTATTGAAACGAATTCCGAATTCATTGTATGAAAAAATGTGATAAATTATGTAAACTCCATAGGATAGGAATTAATTCCTATCCTATGGAGAATATAAAATCAATTAATTGAAAATATTAACGATCTTGCGCTATGAAAAAAAGTAAAAGCCTTCTTCAATTTATCATAGTCACTCTTTTTATTTTTAACGAAATAATTGCATTTGGTCAACATCAAATCTCTTACGGAAATAATAAAGAAGTTGGGAAATTTATACCAATTAATGGTGTAAACTTATATTATGAAGTTTACGGTCAAGGGGAACCTTTGTTGCTAATTCATGGAAATAAAACAGGTATTTCCGGCTGGAAACCTCAAATTGATTTTTTCTCAAAAAACTATACAGTGTATGCCATTGATTGTAGAGGAAGAGGACAATCTGAATTAGGAAAAGATTCACTTTCCTATCTTCAAATGGCGAATGATTTATCTGTTTTCATTGATAAAATGGAAATTGATTCTGTAAATATTATTGGAAAAAGTGACGGAGGAATAGTTGCTCTTTTATTGGGTATTTATTATCCAACTCATTTAAAAAAAATCGTTTCCTTTGGAGCAAATGTCTTACCTGATTCAACAGCTTTATTTCCTCAAACTATCGAACAAAATAAGGCAGAAAGGCGTTTTGCTGATGAGATGTTACAAAAACAAGATACATCTCAAAACTGGTTGGTTATTCAACAAAGATTAAGGATGATGGAATTTCAACCTACAATTCTTGCTGATGAATTACAAAAAATTAAAGTTCCTGTTTTAGTTATGTCTTGCGACAGAGATGTGATAAAAGCAGAACATACTTTTTACATTTATAAAAATATTCCCTATTCTAATTTATCGATTTTTCCGGGTGAAGTTCATGGTGTTACGAGATTAAATTCAGAATTATTTAATTCTACAGTATATCATTATCTTATCACTCCCTATCAACACAATTCAATAAGATTTAAATAAAATACATATGGAATAGCCATGATTGACAACACACCTGCGAAGCAAGCAACGCATTTAAACACAAATGAAGATCTAAAAGGCGATTCCATATGACACCGCGAAGCAGCATCGTAGATAATTAAAAAACAAATAAAATACATATGAAAAAATGTGATAAATTATGTAAACTCCATAGGATAGTAATTAATTCCTATCCTATGGAAAATAAATTAACATTTTATTGAATAATTGTGTAAATTCGTGCTACTTATTTTTAAAACTATCAAACTTTATTAATTCTCTATGAACTGTTATAAATCTATTTTCGCTTTTGCTGTTACAGCTTTAACAATTTCAAGTTGTTCAAATAATACGGATATTCCTTTTATCGATCCTCTTATTTCTCATCAAGATTCAACGGTAAATCCAACGGAAGACTTTTTCCTATTTGCTAATGGTGGATGGTTTAAAAAGAATCCTATTTCTTCAACGGATAGAAGTAATGGAATTTTCAATACTATTGGAGATACGATCAACAGTCAAATCAAACAAATTTGTGAAAAATCTGCAGCGGACACAGAAGCAGCTAAAGGTAGTAACAAACAAAAAATAGGTGATTTTTATTCTGCTGGAATGGATACTCTTTCGATTGAAAAAGCAGGATTAACTCCATTAAATAAAGAAATAAAATCAATTGAAAAAATAACAGATGTTCCGTCTTTAATGACAACAATGGCTCATCTACATACAGTTGGTGCAAGTCCAGCGTTTTCATTTTATGTTTCTCAAGATGATAAAATAAGTTCAAAACATGCTGTCTTTTTTAGTCAAGGTGGATTAGGTTTAGGAGATAGAGATTATTATTTCTTAACAGATCCAACTTCTAAAAATATTAGAAAAGAATATGAAAGCCATTTGAAAGCAATGATGCAATTCATGGGTGAGAATAAAGAAACAGCAACCAAAAGTGCGAGTTTAATTATGAAATTAGAAACGGATTTAGCACAAGCATCTAGAAAATTAGAAGCATTAAGAGATCCTTTAGGTAACTACAATAAAATGAGTGTTGTACAATTTAATAAAACAACACCTAATATTTTATGGACAAATCTTTTAAAAACATTAGGAGTAAAAAATGTTGATTCTGTGATTGTTGGTCAACCGGAATTCTATACTTCATTGAATAGCTTAGTGAAAAAATACACGATTTCAGAATGGAAAACGTATTTAAAATGGGACTTAATTAATTCTTACTCATCTTTCTTGAACAAAGAAATCAGAAATCAAAACTTCAAATTTTTTGCTACGGTAATGAATGGTGTAAAAGAACAAAAACCTCGTTGGGAGGGAGTTGTTGATCAAACAGATGGAGCATTAGGAGATTTGATTGGTCAAGTTTATGTAGCTGAATATTTGCCAAAAGGCTCAAAAGAAAAACTGGTAGAAATTGGAACAAATATCCGTAACGTTTTTGCTGAGCACATCAAGAAATTAGATTGGATGAGTGCTGCTACTAAGAAAAAAGCATTGTATAAATTAAGTACAATGATCATGAAAATTGGGTATCCTGATAAATGGAAAGATTTAAGTAAATTGAAAGTAGATAGAAAATCATACTGTTCAAATGTAATGAATTCAAATATGTGGGGATACAAAGAAATGATCAATAAATATGGTAAACCAGTTGACAAAACAGAGTGGGGAATGCAACCGCATACGTATAATGCGTATTACAATCCTAGTAATAACGAAATCGTAGTTCCTGCATGTAATATTATTGTTCCTGGATTTGAAGGAAGAATGCCAGATGACGCCATTTTATATTCGATCATAGGTGGATCTACTTTTGGACATGAAATGACACATGGTTTTGATGATCAAGGATGTCAATACGATGAGAAAGGAAACTTAAACAATTGGTGGACAAAAGAAGATTTAATGAAGTTTCAATCTAAAACAAAATTGATTGTCAACCAATTCAATAAATTCACGGTTCTTAAAGATAAGCATGTAAATGGTGATGCAACTCAAGGAGAAAATATTGCCGATTTAGGAGGTATTGTAATGGGATTTGAAGCTTTTAAAAAGACATCGCAATACAAATCAAATCAAAAAATTAGTGGTTTAAGCCCAACAAGACGTTTCTTTTTAGGATATGCTTATGCTTGGATGGTGAACATCAATGATGAATCTTTAGCCAATCAAATCATGACAGATGTTCATGCACCTGCAAAATTCAGAATCAATGGTCCATTGAGTAATATGCTAGAATTTTACAAAGAATTCAATATTAAGCCTGGAAATAAAATGTATTTAGCTCCTTCTGAAAGAGTAGTTATTTGGTAAGATAAAAGAATATTTTTTGGGGTAAATTATTTTTACGTACAAAATTTGATATGAAATAAGCCATGAGCGAAAAACGTCACCAATACCTATAAATTTCAGATGGCGATGCGATATGACAAAAAAAAACTGAAGCTAATTATTATTTCAATACACGTTATAATAATTATAGCAATCAAGTAATATCTATATTAATTTTTAAATTATTGTTTTATAAAACATTTTGTTAATTTCAACGTTAACATTCATAATACTGTTCTTTATACCATAAACTATGGCAATAAAAAAATTACATTTTTTAATCTTTTTATCTTTATTGTCGTCAAACTGTCATTCTCAGAATATCGGTGTTGGTGCAAGTGCAATTTATAATTTTCAAGCAGAAGGATTTGGAGTAGGGGCAAGAGTGAGCGTTTTCCCAAATAATCGTGTGAGCTTTGTTCCGCAATTCTCCTATTTTTTTCCTTTTAATAAAGTCAATGAATATTATGTTGGCTTAGCAGGAGAGTTTAAGTTTATTCAACGTGATAATTTGAATCTTTATGCAACTCTTCATGGAGGATATAATTCATGGTTGAATTTTTCATCTTCTTCAATGGAAGGTGCTAAAGCGAATAATTGGGATTTAGAAGGTGGAGTTGGAATTTCTACCTACACTTGTTTACGTCCTTTTATTGAGTATCGTTATAATTTAATGCACAGAGAAACGAATCTCCAATTTGGATTTTTATTTGTCTTTGGTTGTCGAGTGAAAAAATCATCAGGAGGTCATTGCGATGCATATGGCTGAAATTAAAAAAAATCGAATCTACTATTTACGTTTAAAATAAATTTTATGAAATAAGCCATTATACAAAATTGATCCTCAATACCGATGAATTTCAAGATGGCGATAGCATATAAAAAATAAAAAACATATGAAAAAATTAAGTATTATTACTACAACAAAAATACTTTTCGTTGCATCGTCTTTTTTGATGCTTGGAGGTTGTTCGAAAGATAGAATTGAAGAAGAAGAAAAAACATTGGTTCAATATTCTTCTATCAATTCTTATATGGATCTAAAAAAACAAGAAGAACAGGATTTCATTATTGATTCTACTGGAACAGGTCCAATAATCGGGAATCAAGGTACAAAAATATGGACGGGTAAAGAGTGTCTAATGTATCCAAATGGAGATAGTGTATCTTGGCCTTACTCTTTGAAATTGGTGGAATTGTATACTCCTAAAGATATGATTTACTATCAAATGCCTACTGTTTCTGCGGGTGAAATCATGAAAACAAAAGGGGAAATTAGAATCCGTGCTTTTAAGGCTGGTGTTGAATTAGTTTTGAGACCAGATCCATGTATGCATCAAATAGAAATGCCTTCTACCAATCCAGAATCGAATATGCATGTTTTTAATGGGTTAACTATAAATAATTATCCTGATTGGATGGATGATAGTCCTGTAAATTTATTTACTGCAACTGTTAATAGTCACATTGTTCCAATTCATACGTTAGGATGGATTAATTGTGGTGTTTTAGCGGGTGGTATTTCAAATTCTAATTTGTCTTTTACATCCTCAACGGATAACCTAGATAACGTAGGTATTTTTATTTATGTTCCTTCTACAAAAACCGTGATGCAGGTGTATAATTTATCATCTCAAAATATTCCTAATGGAACAGATGTTAAGATCATTTTAATTGGGGTTGATGGAAGTGGTAACTTATTTAGTTATTATCAGGAACTAAATGTTACTGCTAGTTCAGCAATTGATGTAACATTAACAGCTATATCAGATGCAGCATTGACAGCTGTTTTGGATGGTTTATAAGAAATACAAGTTTGATATAGCTCAAGAAGTTAAAGTCTGAAAATATATTTGAATAAATAATAAACACTTCTATGTTTTAATAATTTCATAAATTTGTAAAAAAATTAGAGACATTAAAATGACAGCATTTCGTACAATTTGGCCAACAGAAGATAAGTTTGTAGAAGTAATTGATCAAAGAAAATTACCTCATGAGTTTGTAATTGTTAAATTGAAAACTTATAAAGACGCAGAAATTGCTATCAAAGAAATGACTGTTAGAGGAGCTCCACTAATTGGTGCAACTGCAGCTTATGGGATTTATTTAGCCGTTAGAGAAATGATTGAAAATGAATTGGATGGAGCTTTCTTGGACCAAGCTTTTTCAAACCTTCGAGCATCACGACCAACTGCTGTAAATTTGTTTTGGGCATTAGATAAAATGTTAAAAGCATTAGATAATTGTGAAGGAGACTTTCTTAAAACTAGCTGGGAAGCAGCGGCAGCAATTGTAGAAGAAGATGTAGAAACGTGCCGAATGATAGGTGTTCATGGTTTACCAATTATAGAAGAAATTTCACAAAGAAAAAAAGGAGAAGTCGTAAATATTCTAACACATTGCAATGCGGGTATGCTTGGTTGTGTAGAATGGGGAACAATAACCTCACCTATTTATCACGCTATAAAAAAAGGAATAAAAGTACATGTTTGGGTTGATGAAACACGACCTAGAAATCAAGGTTCTAACTTAACGTGTTATGAATTAACTAAACATGGAGTTCCGCATACTTTAATTGTGGATAATGCAGGTGGTCATCTAATGCAACATGGAATGGTTGATATGGTTATTGTTGGCACAGATAGAACCACAAGACAAGGAGATATAGCAAATAAAATTGGTACTTATTTAAAAGCTTTAGCAGCAAAAGATAATAATATTCCTTTTTATGTAGCCTTACCCTCAACGACTTTAGACATGTCAATTAATAATGGATTAACAGAAATCCCTATCGAAGAAAGAAATCAAGATGAGGTGAGATATATGATTGGAAAAGGACCAAGTGGACAAATTGAATCCGTATTAATTTGTCCAGAAACGACACCTGCAAGTAATTATGGATTTGATGTCACTCCATCAAGACTAGTAACTAAAATTATCACAGAAAGAGGAGTTTGTGATGCCTCAGAAGCAGGATTGCTAAGTTTATTTCCAGAGTTTAACTAATTTTTATTAATGTAAAAATTAAATTAGAAATAGATTTAATCTTTTTTAAACCTAAATAGAAATATTTAGTCTAAGTTTGTATAGGCTTAATTTATAATTCAAAATCTCATGGAAAAAGACATTAAATTTTTTAAAAAATCATTTTTAGCTTTGATTTCAAAAACGATTTTATTTATCTTTTTTACTTTTTCATTTATTTTTTCAAACGCACAAAGTATTTCAATTTGTGAAGGGAATACTGATATTTTGGTCAATCCAAATCCTGGAGGAACATGGTTTAGTTCAGACCCTTCAATTTGTACAGTTGATATAAACACAGGCGAAATAATTGCAATAGCAGAGGGTTCATGTACAATCTCGTATACCGATTTATTTTTAATTGTTACAAATTTTTCTATCTCAGTAAATGGGATTGTTGTCTTAGAACCTATCACAGGAGCTTCTTCAGTTTGTGTAGGTTCTTCTATTGTATTATCTACTTTATCTTCAGGAGGTTTTTGGTCTACTTCTGATGCTCTTACTTTGTCTTCAGACGGTACAGGTCTTGTAAATGGAATTAATTCTGGCAATGCAATTATCTCTTACACCAAAACAAATGGAAGTTGTCAAACTATTGAGACGTATTCTATTACGGTTTATGGTTTACCAATAATAACACCTATTTCTGAATTTACAGATGTTTGTGTAGGTTCAACTTCAAGTTTTATTAATTCTACAGCTAATGGAATTTGGTCAACTTCTAATAATGTAATTGCAACAGTAGATTTAGATGGTTTTGTACTAGGAATTGCGTATGGAACAGTTACAGTTTCTTACACTGTTACAGAGAATGGATGTGTAAATTTTGTTGATGAAACAATAAATGTTATTCCACCTTCAACTTTAGAAATGACATCAATTGTGGAGAGTGATTCACAAATCGTCTGTTTAACAAATTCAATAGAAGACATAACTTATTCTCTTGGAGGTTCTGGATCGAACGTTCATATTATTAGTGGTAGTTTCCCTATAGGGGTGACAGGAACATATTCAGCAGGAGTTTATACAGTAAGTGGAACACCAACTCAAACGGGCGTTTTTATAATTACAATTGAAACATATGGTAGTTTATGTGATTTTGAGGTTAGTAAAACCATTTATATTAAAGTTAATCAACCACCTATAATAGATTTTACTTATGTGATAAATGGATTAGACGTAATTTTTACAAATACAACAGTTGATTCGGACCTATCTTATGTTTGGGATTTTGGCTCTGGATCTAGTTCTTCAACATTAGTAAATCCAATATATACTTATTCTGCCTTAGGAAGTTATACAGTAAGTTTAACTTCTCAAAACAATTGTGGTTCTGCTTCAAACTCTCATATTATTGGAGTTGATGGTTTAGAGAATTTAAATTTAATTGAGTTTAAAATGTTTCCAAATCCTTTTTCTGATGAAATAAAATTAGAATTTAAATCAACAGAAAAGTCAGAAATAATAATCACAGATTTAGCAGGAAAAATAATTTTAAATAAAGAATTTAATCAAGATTCAATCACATTAAATTTAGAAGAATTAATTAAAGGACAGTATCTTTTAGTGATTAAACAAAATTCAAAAATTCAAATAGAAAAGATTATTAAAAGATAATAATTTCCCATAAATCAAATTCAAACTATTCTTTTTTAATGAGATAGTCCTTAATTTTTTTAAATTTACTTTTTAAATCGATTTATAATATCAGTTGTAGAAAATCCATCTACCAAAGAGATGGCCTCAACTTTTCCTCCATATCTATTTACGATATCGGAGCCTACAATGTATTTCTTAGATGATTTATCTGTTTCTTTTGGATCATAATCAGCTCCTTTCACCAAAACATCTGGTTTCAAAGCTTGGATAATTTCAAATGGAGTATCGTTATCAAACAGCACGACTAAATCTACAAAACCTAGTGCAGAGAGAACAAAAGCTCTTGCTTCTTCAGAATTTACAGGGCGATCATCCCCTTTCCCCAATCGTTTAACAGAAGCATCAGTATTAATAGCGACAACCAATTTATTTCCTAAATCAGCAGCTTTGGCTAAATAAGTTACATGGCCAGTATGTAGAATATCGAAACAACCATTTGTAAAAACGATTGTATCATTTTTAATTTTCCATAACGCAATTTTCTGAATAGCTTCAGTTTTCGTTACCAGTTTCGCTTGAAGATATTGAAGTCTTGACATTTTCTGAAGAGAAATTTTTGGGTAAAAGAATGAAAGAAATGACACCTAAAATGATTGTCATTAAAGTTTGAGAAAGCCACATAATCCAACCAAGAGCATTGCCTATCCCAAATCCATTATCATATTCTTTTCCAATATAAAATCCAACAACTAAGCTAACCATTAGGGGGTAAGTTCCAATTCCACCAGGAGTAATAATAATACCTATTGACCCTGCAATAAATCCAATAAAAATTCCAGCTATCGGCAAATGATTAGTTTCCTCTAAAGAATAAAAAGGCAACGCAAACATCAATATATAGCATACCCAAATAAGTAAAGTGTGCCCAATATAGGCAAGAGGCTGTTTTAATTTAAAAATAGAAAATAATCCTGCTAAAACATCTTTTACAAAACCGATCAATTTAAGTCTCAATGCTTTTTTCTTGAAAAGAATAAAAGCGACAACAATACTTCCAAAACCAAATACAGATAAAATAATGATTTTCCATGGAAAACTTCCAGCATCTGAAGTAACACCCTGATTTTTCAGCATTTTAATTTGATTCATTATTTCTAGAAAATCGCTATAACCTATTAAAGCCGTTAGAATAGTTAAAGAAATAAGAAGAACAAAGTCAACTGCACGCTCAGACATTACGCTGCCAAAAGAGGAAGAAAAAGGAATTTCATCTGATCGATACAACATGGCAGCTCTTGAAGCTTCACCCGCTCTAGGAATAGTGAAATTAATTAAGTATCCAATCATTAAAGCATGATAACGATGCCAAAATTTAGGTGAATACCCTAAAGGCTCCAGCGAATATTTCCAACGTTGGGCTCTTGAGAAAAAAGCAACAACTCCCAACATCATTGAAATAAAAATCCAGAAATAATTCGCTTCCTTAATTGTAATGTAAAACTGTTTTTCATCTGAAGTTGACATCATTGAAAACGAATACCAAATCAAATAACCACCTAGTAAGAGTGGCAGTAGAATTTTAACAATTTGGAGAATCAGTTTTTTAGACATTAATCTAAAAGATTTGTTTCTTCGTTTGGAAAAACAAGAGAAGGTTTAAATAATTTTGCTTCTTCAAAATCCATATAACCGTATCCAATAATGATAATTAAATCACCTGTTGCTACTCTACGAGCCGCAGGTCCATTTAAACAAATAGTTCCACTTTTACGTTCGCCTTTTATAACATATGTTTCAAAACGCTCACCATTATTAATATTTACAATTTGAACTTTTTCACCTTCAATTAGATTTGAAGCATTCATTAATTCCTCATCAATAGTAATGCTACCGATATAATTTAAATCAGCTTGTGTAACTCTTACACGGTGAATTTTAGATTTTACTGCTTGAATCAACATTTAATATACAATTTTCTGAAACAAAAGTAATGATTATTTGGACACAAGACTGTAAGACATAAGACAAAAGACTATATAATTTGAAGAAAATAGTTTTTCAAATGACAATTTTTAGTAAAAATTTTACTTAATTTCTGGAATTAAACACAAGTAACTGAAAGATATATTGTTTATGAAATTATCATTTGGTTTGTAAACAACCAATTTAAATTCAGTGTATCAGTCTATAAGCAAAGTGATCTAGTATCTTTAGATAAAAGACTTTAAGATGAAAAGACAAATGAATATTCTCACACCCAGCTCATAAGTCTTAGAGCGCAGCGATCTTATGTCTTTCAGTCTTGAATCTTTAAATTCATATTGTCGATCAATCTAACTTCTCCACAAAAAGCGACTATGCAAGCAGTAGCATTCGGCACCCATTGAGAAGACAATGCTTCTAATGTTATTGGATTGACGATTTCAAAATATTCTAGGGCTAATTTACCATTTTTAAAATAATCAATCACATTTGCTTTAACTTCATCTGGAGTTTGATTGCTTGCTAATTTTTTAGCAAAACATAAAGAATTGAAAATGATAAGTGAATCTTCTTTTTCGCTTTCAGACAATCTCATATTGCGACTACTCATAGCTATACCAGATTGTTCTCTTAAAGTTGGACAAGCAATAATTTCGATTGGTAATTTCAAGAAATTGGTCATAAATCGAATAACAGAAACTTGCTGAAAATCCTTTAAACCGAAAAAAGCTTTGTCTGGTTTTACAATTTCAAAAAGTCTACTTACAACATTAACTACCCCATCAAAATGCCCTGGACGGAATTTTCCTTCCATAACTTCTGCTAAGTTACCCAAATCAAGTTGAATAGATACACTTTTTTCAGGATACATTTCTTGCACACTTGGAGCAAAAATGATGTCACAATCAATGGTAGATAACAATTCAATATCTGACTCTAATGTACGGGGATAATTAAGTAAATCTTCCTGATTATTGAATTGAGTTGGATTTACAAAAATACTTACAATTGTAATGTCACATTGAGTTATAGCTGAATTCACTAAGGAAATGTGCCCATAATGTAATGCTCCCATAGTTGGGACAAAACCTATCGATTTTCCTTCTAATTTTAACTTAGAAACGTACTCTTGTAATGCTGAAATTGTGCTATAAACTTTCACTTCTGACTGTTGAATTAAATCATTTAACCGACAAATCTATTTCTTTTTGTTGAAGTTTCGCTTTTTTTTTTGTATTTTTGCATAGTATTTTACCAATCTGATTATTTCATGGAGAAAAAGAGAATCCTTTTTATGTCGCAGGAAATTGCACCTTTCCTTCCAAAATCTGACATTGCAACGACTGCAAGAAGACTTCCTCAAGGAATTCAAGAGGCTGGAAAAGAGATCCGTGTATTTACTCCTAAGTATGGGACTATCAATGAGCGACGTCATCAATTACATGAAGTTATAAGACTTTCAGGTATGAATTTGATTATTGATGATACAGACCACCCTTTAATCATTAAAGTGGCATCTATTTCATCAGCTAGAATGCAAATTTATTTTATTGATAATGATGAATACTTCAAACGTAAAAATAACGTTACGGATGATAATGGCGAATACTTCGATGATAACGATGAACGTTCAATGTTTTTCTGCAGAGGTGTTTTAGAGACGGTTAAAAAATTAGGATGGCAACCAGATGTTATTCACTGTCACGGTTGGATGACTATGTTAATGCCTATTTATCTTAAAAAATTATACGCTAAAGATCCTCATTTTGCGGATACTAAAGTAGTTTATAGTATCTACAACGAAACCTTTAACAAAAATTGGGACGCTAGATTTGCAGATAAGCTTAAATTTGATGGATTCGATGATGAAATTGTTGAAAAGTTAAAAGATACTAGCATAGAAAATATAACTCGAGTAATGACACAATATTCTGACGGTATAAACGTTGGTAGTGATGATTTAAAACCAGAACTAAGAGCAATATTTGAAGAAGCAACGTGTTTGAAACAAGATTTTGTTCCAGAAGAGAATCAAAATAAAGTAATGTCAGAATTTTTTGATAAAGTAATTGAAGAAGAAGTACTCATATAATATGAACAATAATAATCTTTTTAAGTGGCGGATGGTTTTAAAACTATCCGCTACTTTTATGTTAACCATATTCTTTTTTACATCGTGTAAGAAGAAAGATACATCGTTGGGAGTCAATAGTATTGATCAAAACGAGCTGTTAAATTCAGTTCAAATAGATACTTTTTCTATTTTCACATCCACAGTTTTTGAAGATTCTGTCATAACAAGTGGAGCTTCAATAGGATTATTAGGGTCATATACTGATCCAAAATTTGGACCAGTTCAAGCAGGTTTTTATACTCAATTTCGTTTACAATCTGCTAATCCAACTTTCGGAGCTGATATTAAAATTGATTCTTTTGTTCTAGGATTAGAATATTCTAGTAATAAATTTTATGGTGACCTTTCATCTCAAAAATTTGAAGTTTACCAATTAAATGATAGTTTAGGGACAGCATCAACTTATTATTCATTTACAAATAAATCAATATCATCAAAAAATCTTATTGATCCTAACTATGAAGATATTGTTCCTGATCCTTATACAAAAACGATTATAGACACAGAACCTGTTAACGCCCAACTTAGATTATACTTAGATACAAATTTAGCTAGAAAATTAATCAACGAATCGGTTGATAATGCGACTACTTTTTCATCGAATGAAAATTTCTTGAAATATTTTAAAGGATTATATATAGGTGTTAATAACGGTGTTCAAGCATCTGGTAAAGGAGCTGTATTATCTTTTGACCTTGAAGATTCACAATCTAAATTAACCATTTATTATCACCAAGGAGTTGATAAAAAGACATTTGATTTAGTTATAAATTCTTCTTGTGCTAAGTACAATAAAGTAGATATTCAAAATCCGGGAAATTTAATTGGAAATCAAAGTCAATTTTATGCTCAAGCAGGTAAAAGTCGAGCATTGATTAAAATCCCAGGTCTTAAAAATTTACCTAAACGAGCTGTTATTCATGAAGCAACTTTAACTTTGCCAATTGAATATCAGACAGGAAGTAAATATTCACCAGGAAGTTATGTTACAATCAAAACTAAATTTCAAGGAGGTGGTTCAAGTTTATATGGTCTGCCGGAATTAGGAATTTATGATCAATACAATAAAGCATTTGTTCTCGATTTAAGAAATTACGTACAACATATGGTTAGTGGATCACGTTATATTATTTCTGTCGACGGAATGAATTTAGAAGCTTTAATTGAAGGAACTGATATTTACATTACTCCACAAATTTTCAATTCATCATCTGATCGAATCATTTTTAATGGAGTAAATACAAATAACAAAAACAAACCAAAATTAGTACTCAAATATACTGAGTTTTAAAATTTATTATTTATGTGCGGAATTGTTGCTTATATTGGAGAGAAAGAAGCTTATCCTATTATAATTAAGGGATTAAAGCGATTGGAATACAGAGGTTATGATAGCTCTGGAATTTCATTATTACATGAAGGGAAAATAAATCAGTTTAAGAGGCAAGGTAAAGTTGCGAACTTAGAAGAATTTACTGAAGGTAAAAACAGAAAAGGAAATGCAGGAATAGGACATACTCGTTGGGCTACTCATGGTTTACCGAATGATATTAATGCACATCCTCATTCCTCAAATGATTGGAAAATTTCTTTGATACACAATGGAATTATTGAAAATTATAGTTCATTACGTGAAGAATTAGTTTCAAGAGGATATGTTTTTAAAAGTGAGACTGATACTGAAGTATTAGTTCACTTAATAGATGATATTATAAAAAACGAGAACGTTTCATTAGCAGAAGCAGTTCGTTTAACTTTACACAGTATTGTAGGTGCATATGCAATCGTTGTGTTGTCTGAAGATAATCCATATCAATTAGTTGCTGCCAGAAAAAGTAGTCCTTTAGTGGTTGGAATTGGAAAAGAAGGTGATTTCTTTCTAGCTTCTGATGCTACACCAATTATTGAATATACAAATAAAGTGGTGTATTTAGAAGATGAGGAAATTGCAGTTGTTGATTTAAAAGAGGGATTGAAAATATTCAACATTGGAAATCAAGAAGTAACGCCTTATATTCAAAAATTGGAAATGCAATTGGAAGCTCTTGAAAAAGGAGGTTACGACCATTTCATGTTAAAAGAAATATACGAACAGCCAAGATCAATTACTGATTGCTTCAGAGGTAGATTAAACTCTACTGAAGGATGGGTTTCCTTAGGAGGAATAAAAGATTACGAACAAAAAATGATCAATGCTCCAAGAATTATCATGATTGCATGTGGTACATCTTGGCATGCTTGTTTGGTAGGAGAATACCTGATAGAAGATCTAGCAAGAATTAACGTTGAAGTTGAATATGCGAGTGAATTTAGATACCGCAATCCAATCATCAATGAAAATGATATTGTATTAGCTGTATCTCAATCAGGTGAAACAGCAGATACTATGGCAGCACTTGAATTGGCAAAATCAAAAGGTGCTACTATTTTAGGTATTTGTAATGTTGTTGGATCTTCTATTTCACGTATTACCGATGCTGGATCTTACACACACGCAGGACCTGAAATTGGGGTTGCTTCAACGAAAGCATTTACCGCACAGGTTACTGTTTTAACTTTAATGGCACTTTCATTAGCCCATAAAAAAGGAACAATAAGTGAATCTAAATACCGTGCTTTGTTAATTGAATTTGAAGAGATTCCTAATAAAGTTCAAAGAATATTAGAAAAAGACAGTCTAATTGAGGAGATTGCAGCAGTATACAAAGATGCTCCAAATGCACTTTACTTAGGTAGAGGCAGTTCATTTCCAGTTGCTTTGGAAGGTGCTTTAAAATTAAAAGAAATATCTTACATTCACGCTGAAGGATATCCTGCTGCAGAAATGAAACATGGACCTATTGCTTTAATTGATGAAGAAATGCCTGTTTTTGTAATCGCAACAAAAGGGACTTCTTATGAAAAAGTGGTTAGTAATATTCAAGAGGTTAAAGCTAGAAAAGGAAAAATAATAGCAATTGTTACTGAAGGAGATACTCAAGTAAGGGATATTGCTGATCATGTTATTGAAATTCCTGATGCTGATGATCATTTAATTCCATTATTAGCAACTATTCCATTGCAATTATTATCTTATCACATTGCTGTTATGAGAAATTGTAATGTAGATCAGCCAAGAAATTTAGCGAAATCGGTTACTGTAGAATAATTATTATACTGCTTTTGTTTAATTTTCGAAGCAATTTTGATAAACTAAAAAAGGCTATTATACATTGTATAGTAGCCTTTTTAGTTCATGAATTAAACCATTTTTTTCATTGATTATTTTCCTAAATTTCAAGAACGAGATGAAAAAATAGTGATAAAAAAGGGTTTTTAATTAATAAATATTATATTTAACTATTACTACATACTTAAAACGTAAAATGAAAGACCAAATAGCTTTAATTGATATTCTTAGAAAATGCTTTACTGGTGATAAAATTAGCATGAATTATCATGGACTATTCGACGATGCTTTTACAGAACAACTTATAGCCTTGGCTGAAAGTGATGTAGAAAAAAAAGCAAAGAAAAGAATGGCTTTACTTATTTCAGAAAGTTTCCAGAATATTGTAAGACATGGAGATTTAGAAGTTTCAGGAAAAGAAGAAAGCATGTTTGGAATTCGTGGAATTGATAAGTTTTTACATATTTTCTCCGCAAATTCAGTCTCTAAATCGACAAAAGATTTTTTAGAAGAAAAACTAGATGAAATCAATAAATTAGACAAGGAACAATTAAAAGCCCTTTATGCAGAAGCATTAGAAAATGGGACAATAAGTAGTAAAGGAGGAGCAGGTCTTGGTTTGATTGAAATGGCTCGAAAGTCAGAACGAAAAATTCAAAAGAAATTTAAAAAAATTACTGAAGAACTGTATGCTTTTTACATGCAAATTGATTTAGTAATTGGCGAAACTATTGAAGATGAAGATGAGACTCAATCTGAACCAATTTCAATAAAAGAAAATGAAATTATTCAAGAACTTATTACCGAGCATGAAATAATATTTCTTTACAAAGGAGATTTTAGTTCAGATACAATGAATCCTATTCTAAGTATTATGAAACAAAATACCAACGATGAAAATGGTAAATCGATTGGATTTAAAATATTTCATTCATCTGTTGAACTGATGCAAAATATAGTAAGGTATGGAGCAGAAATAGATGGTAAAAAAGAGGGTATTTTTTCATTAAATAAAACCAAAAACGGGTACTATTTATGTACTGGAAATTATATAGTTGGTGATTCTGAAAATTTTGAGAAATTTATATCCGATATAAATCAAAAGGATAAAACAGAATTAGATCTATTGTATAGAAAAACATTGAAAGAAAGTGCCCTAAATGATGATGATTCTGCAGGAATAGGAATGATTGATCTTAGACGAGTTATTATGAATAAAATAGATGTCGCAAAAGGGATTGATAGCAAAGGTACATATTTAATGATCGGACTTGAAATAACTTATAAATAATGGAAAACAAAATTATATCAGAAACAGATTTCGGACCTGAAATTACAATGGATATTTCAGGTAAAATAAGTATCGCAGGGAAATCGATGATGGAAGATGCGTCTTTGTTTTACGGACCTTGTCTTTCTTGGGTTGAAGACTATATTCAAAATAAAAAAGAAGGATTACAAATCGAAATTGATTTAAACTATTTTAACTCCTCTTCTGCAAAACAACTAATGAAATTGTTGATGAAAATTGATGACGCTGAAATTGGAGGAAATGTAGTTTGGATTTACCCAACAGAAAATGATGTATTATTAGAAAGAGGACAAGAATTAGAAATCATGTTGGATTTACCATTTAAGTATTCTCCGAAGTAATGAGATGTAAAGAAATAAAAGAATCAGTCACAAAATGGGTAGTTTAAGAGCTCCTAAGTTGAAATCCAATTACTAATATATCATCGGTTCTTTCATTGTTACCCATCCAATTATTTAATTCTGAATTCATAAATTTATTTCTTTGGGCATCATTTTCTTGATTTGATAAATGAGTCAATAGATTCTCATATTGTAAATAATTCATCGGTAGATTTTTATCCCCGCCAATTTGTTCTACGAATCCATCAGTTGACATATAAATCCAATCATTTTTAGAAATATCAATTGTTTGAGTTGTAAATACTCTTTCAATTGATTTGCCTTTTTTAAGATAATTCCCACCTACTGGGAGTAAATCTGCTTTATATCTTTGAGCAATTCCTTCTTTGATTATAATAATCCCATTTCTTGCTCCACCAAATGATAGTTGATTTTTAGAATGGTCAATAATACAAATTGATAAATCCATTCCATCTTGTATATTATTATCATTTTTTTGATGTAAAATTCGAATAATCTCAGTATTTAAAGCCGAAAGCATTTCAGAAGGATCTGTAAAGTTACTATTTGAAATTTTATCTATTGCCAAACTGCCAATAGTACTCATAAACCCTCCAGGAACTCCATGTCCTGTACAATCGACACATGCAAATACAGAATAATTTTGAAACGATTTGTACCAATAAAAATCACCACTTACAATGTCCTTAGGCTGATAAAAAACAAATAAATCGTGTACACTTTTTTTCATGTTTTCTAAATCCGGTAATAAAGAATCTTGTATTTTTTTTGAATAATTAATACTTTCAAAAATTTGCAAACTTTGTTTTTCAATTATAACATTTTTCGCAATGTTTCTTTTCATACTTCTGTAAAAGAAAAAGGCCAAAACAAAAACAAAAACTAAAAAGATGGTAACTATTACAGAGATTTTTTGAGATATTTTTCGTTCATATACAGCAGTATTTAGAAGTTCTGAATTCGTTTTAGAGATCGATTTTAACAATTTTATTCTTTCAATATATACTAAATTGTTAAAAACCGACATTTTTGCAATCGCTTTGTTTTTTGATTTATCAGTTTCACCAATCAATTTGTTAGTAATCTCTATTGCCTTTGCTTGTTCGTTATTCCTTAAGTAGAAATTGTATAAAAAATGATCTATTAATAAAGTTAATTCATCATCTTTATTTCTTTTTTCTAATTTTTTTAAATCAATAATTCGTTGTTTTACAAGCACATTGTTTTTTGTTTTTTCATAAATTTCAATCAAACCAATCAACGTCCTTGCGGCTCCTATATCTAAGAATTGTGGATGCTTATAATAATAATTAATTTCATTTTCTAAGCAAGGAATTGCTCTCTTATAGTCATTTAAATCAGCATAAATAATTCCTTTATTTGCATCAATTAACAATAAAAGCATTTGGTCATGTTCAGTTTTATTTGGCCATTTATTTATTAGATATGCAGCTTTATCATAATAAAATAATGCTTCTTTATTTTTTTTCATTTTCCGATAACAGACTCCAATATCATTAATTGTCGAAAGAATAAAAAATCTAGTTTGGTTATTTTTGATTGAATAATAATATGCTTTTTTATATAATTCAACTGCTATTTGGTATTTCTTTTGTTTAAAATTATTATAAGCTAATGTTGAATAAGAATTTTCTAGAATACCTTTGAAATTATATTTTTTTGCAAGGTTTAATGCACGATAAATATACTCTTCAGCTACTTTTTCAGCATCAATTTCAGTTAATGTTTGAGCCATATAGTAATTGATCCAAGTATACTGTAATGTATTTTTTAATTTAGAATCATTGATAATGAAATTTAAATGTGAAAGAGCATAATTGTCTTTATTATTTTTTAGATCAACTAAAAAACAAATATATTTTGAATTGTAAAGATGGTATTTGTCTTTAGTTTTTTTATAAAGAAAATCATCTTTCTTTTTTTGTTTATTTAAATTTTCTAAACTTGTAAATTCATTGATTTTATCATGATATTTTTCAAAAGATTGAGCTTGAATATTTTCTAGATTTATGATTGAAAACAAGACTAAAATCAACATCCAATTAAATGATAAATTGAGTTTTATTAAATCTGATTTCATTTTTAATTTCATAGTAATAAGTTGCATTTAAAAAATACTTATACCTAAAATACTATTAAAAAATTAATAACCGTAAGAAATTTAATAAAATAGTTTATTATCTGAAACCATTGAACATGTTATTTCTATTTCTTTGTCAAGAAACCCCAATAAGTAGAACGATTTAAAGCATGTGTTTTTGAAAATGGATAGGCTTCAGAAAAACTAGCTGGAAACTTCATTTTCTTTCTTTTTTCCCAGGAAGTTTTATAAGCACTAACACTTCCATTTTCAATTTCTAGATAATCCATGATTTGTTTTGTATGTGTTTTCCAGAAATAATATTCAACTTCTTTATTGTTCAACTGATTCCATTTAATTCTTTCTGAAATCAACCAATTTCTCCAAATTTGATCCCAATCATTTCTTAGTGTCATTGGATTAAAATTATTAATCAAGACATTTCTGATCCCATTATCCACAAAATATATAGTATGACTTTTCTTTAGCTCATATCGGTGATTATTATAATATGAAGGAAGTTTAATCAGGACAAATGATTTTACTAAAAGATCAATATAACGTTCGACTGTTTCATTATCCAAACCACATCTATCACCAATATCATTATATGAAACAGCATCTCCTATTTCAAAAGCTAAAATTTGCAACATGTGCATTAATTTCTTTCCTTTATTAATACGATCAGTAAAACCTAAATTTGTAAAAATAACTTGATCAACCAATTCTTTTAATTTTGTTTCTGCTTTCGATAAATCCGAAACGACTGAAGGATAATTTCCATAGATCAATCTTTGCTCTAACAAGCTTTCTTCAACAGGTAATCCATTGAATTGTGCAAGCTCATAAAATGAAGGAGGCATCAGCAAAACTTCAAGACCCTGCATTTGTAAAACTTCTCTTAAAAGTTCATCAATCATCGGTTCATAAGAACACGTCAAAATCAGTGTTAAATTCCATTCTCCTGAAAGAATTTCTTCGATGATTTCTTGTAATTTATCAATGTATTGTGCTTCATGAATTACCACAAAACGATTCGAACCAAACACCGATTTTAAGCTTTTTTCATCAACTGATTCAAATAGTTTTTTAGTAGCTCTTTGTTTTGCATTTAATTCCAAAAATTCAAAACCTACAGAATCCAAAATTTCTTTGACAATAGTTTGCTTACCCACTTCTCTTGGACCCGATAATAGCAACAATTTATTCGTTCCTATTTTTTGTTTTATTGTTTTATACTGAAGTCTTGGAATCATTTTTATCGTTTTAACAAATATAATAGAATCTATTTTAATTCGCTTGATTTGTTTAAAAGTTGCGAAAATTGTTAAAAAACCCCGCTTCGGTACTAATTTTGGAGCTTTGCTCAAAATTCACTCAGCATGGTCTTTTTAAGTATATCTAAATTATCAGTTATAGAAGTAAAATACTTTAAATAAAATTAGGATAAGTGTTCTTAGATTTTGCTAAAAGCAAAAAAAATCATACCAAGTATTTTAGAAATAATAGAAGAATCGAAGTAAGAACCCGACTGAGTGTTTTTGGGTTTTGCTTTTGAGCAAAACCCAAAAATGTACCGAAGTCAGGTTCTTATTCCTATCACCAAAACATCATCCGTTTGATCTAAATCTCCTTTCCAATTTTGAAAGAAACTCACAAGTTTTTGTTGTTGCTCTTTCATGGAAAAATCATCCATTTCAATCAATAGATTTTGGAAAGATTTGTATTTTAATTTCTTGCCATTATCCCCTCCAAATTGATCAGCAAAACCATCCGTAAAAAGATAAATACAATCGTTTTTTTCAAGCTGATAAACATGGTTGGTAAATACTTTTTTAGAACCATTTTCATTATTTCCTCCAATGGCTATTTTATCAGATTTAATTTCTATTAGTTTATTTTGGCGAACTATATATATTGAATTATTAGCTCCTGCATATTGCAACATGAGGCTACTTTGATTAATTGCACAGAAGGAAATATCCATTCCGTCATTGATAGAATTTAGGTTATTAGATAATTGACCATCTAAAAAACTCAAAGCTTCAGCAGGTGTATTTACTGTTTTTTCTGTAATAGATTGATTTAAAATTACACTTCCAATAATACTCATCAGAGCTCCTGGAACACCATGACCTGTACAATCAACAGCCGCAATTACAACAATCTCTTCCGCTGGTTTATTGTCTGTTGGAGTTGTATTTAATTTTGAAAACCAATAGAAGTCTCCGCTTACAATATCTTTTGGCTGAAATAAAATAAAATAATCTTTAAGATAATCTTCAATTTTAGAAAGTGGAGGGAAAATTGCTAATTGAATTCTCTCTGCATAATTGATACTATCATTTATATCTTTGTTTTTTTCTTCGATTAATTCATTTTTATGTTCTAATTGAAGATTACTTTCAGCTAAAGCAATTTGTGCATAAATAGTTTTTCGTGTTAAGTTTGTTCTGGTATGTATTAAAACAATTGAAAATAGTGCAACTGTTGTCGTTAATAATCCGCCATTCATTAGAATTTCGTTTAACGTCAAATCACTGTTTATTGCAAAAAAAAGAACGTTTGCAATTAATGAAGCGACAACAACAATTATTGAAAAAACGGTGTTCCATAAAACAAACATTCCAGCACCAATAAATAAAGCAATGTATGCGAATGTATGATTATGTAATTCTTCAACATTCATCAAACTATACATAAAAGCATTTTGAATAGAAATTCCAAGAACGGGAACCAATGCAATCAATTCAGAACAACGCGAAAATTTCTTTCTATTTATAACAGTAATAAATACAACAAAAGAAATCACTATTCTAAAAACACTAAACCCTAAAAAATTATTTGGGCTATTAAAATAATCACTAATCCCCCAAATTGGATTTAAAATAATAGCAACCCAAGCGGCAATAAAATGATATTTATTCGCAAATTGTTTAAAATTAAGTTCAGCTGTTTTTTTAAAATCAATTGAGTTATTCGTCATGTATTATTATAGATTACATTAAAGTAATGCTTTGAAGCTAAAAAAATAGTTTTTGCTTCAAAAAAAAGTCTGCACTTCTGCAGACTCAATATTTATATACAATCGTATCTATTTAAAATCTAATTCTTCCAATACTTTTTCAAATTCTTCTTTTTGTAATGGTTTTGATAAGAATTTTTTAACGGCAGGAGTTTTGTCAAATTGTTCAAAATCACGTTTAAAATTTGAACTACTCAAGATAAGAAAAACGGGCATTTCTTCAAATCCTTTTTCTTCAAATAATTCATCTAATAAATCAATAAATTCAAATCCATCAATTTCAGGCATTGATATATCAACGATAATTAATCCTGGAATTTTTTGATTATTAACTAAAAGGTCATTAATATATTCTATAGCTTCTTGAGGAGCTGTTTTCGATTCAATTAAATCAAAAATACCTGTACTTTCAATCAAGTATTTGTTTACTTTGTTTACGACAACATCATCATCAATTAGTAAAACTTTCTTATTATCTAAGCCCATCGGTTAACGTTTAAAATATAGTATATCAAATGTACGAATTATTTATTTACTAATAAGTATCTCATATTCACTTTTTTATCAATAATTGAAAATAAATCATTTATTGATACTCTTTCTTGAAGCATTGTATCTCTATCTCTTATGGTTACCGTATTATCTTCTAAAGATTGATGATCTACAGTTACTGAAAATGGAGTTCCAATTGCATCTTGACGTCTGTATCTTTTTCCGATTGCATCTTTCTCATCGTATTGACACAAGAAATCAAATTTCAGTGTGTTTAAAATTTCTCTTGCTTTTTCAGGTAAACCATCTTTTTTCATTAACGGTAAAACAGCAACTTTATAGGGAGCTAAGGCTGGAGGTAAATTTAAAACGACACGTTGAGAACCATCTTCCAAGGTTTCATTTTTATGAGAAGCACTTAAAACAGATAAAAACATTCTATCTAAACCAACTGAAGTTTCTACTACATAAGGAACATAGTTTTCATTCAATTCAGGATCGAAATATTTTAATTTCTTCCCTGAGAATTCTTCGTGTTGTTTTAAATCGTAATCTGTTCTTGAGTGAATTCCTTCCAATTCTTTAAAGCCCATTGGGAAGTCAAATTCGATATCAGCAGCAGCATTTGCGTAATGTGCCAATTTAATATGATCATGGAAACGGTAATTTTTTTCACCCAAATTCAACGCTTTGTGCCATGCGATACGTGCATTTTTCCAATATTCATACCATTTCATTTCTTCTCCTGGACGAACAAAAAATTGCATTTCCATTTGTTCAAATTCACGCATACGGAAAATAAATTGTCTGGCGATAATTTCATTTCTAAACGCCTTTCCAATTTGAGCGATTCCAAAAGGAATTTTCATTCTTCCCGATTTCTGAACATTCAAGAAATTTACAAAAATACCTTGAGCCGTTTCTGGACGTAAATAAATGGTTGAAGCATCTCCTGCAACAGACCCCATTTCAGTCGAAAACATTAAATTAAATTGACGAACATCTGTCCAGTTTTTAGAACCACTCACAGGACAAACGATTTCCAATTCTTCAATTAAGCTTTTCAATCCTGCCAAATCATTGTTTTCCAATGTTTCACGCATTCTATCTTCAACCGATTTTATTTTTTCAACGTTTCTAAGAACATTTGGATTTGTAGCTTTGAATTGTTCAGCATCGAAAGCATCGCCAAAACGTTTCAATCCTTTTTCAACTTCCTTGTCAATTTTTTGACGAATTTTTTCCATGTACTCTTCTAAAAGTACATCTGCTCTGTATCTTTTTTTAGAATCTTTGTTGTCAATTAATGGATCATTAAAAGCATCAACGTGACCAGAAGCTTTCCAAGTTGTTGGATGCATAAAAATAGAAGCATCAATACCAACAATATTTTCATGCATTTGCACCATTGATTTCCACCAATAGGATTTGATGTTATTTTTCAATTCAGAACCCAGTTGACCGTAGTCATACGTAGCTGCTAAACCATCATATATTTCAGATGAAGGAAATACGAAACCGTATTCCTTTGCGTGAGAGATCACTTCTTTTAATTTGTCTTCTTTTGGTTCCATTTAACAAAGGTAATGTAAGAATTAAAAAGGCGGATATTTTTTGAAGGAAAAATGGAATTTAGATGATTTTTAATTTAAGCCCCTCCTAAACACATGGAATCCTTTTTGAAATAACATTTCTTATAAATCGAGAAATTTTAGGTGTGCTACTACTCGGTTCGATTTCAAAAGGAACTATAAATACTAAACTAAAATATTTAACAAATTAAATAAATCCAATTTAGGCAATGTTTTTAATTGGTAGCAATCCAATAAGGCATAATATATTTCCTTAGTTTTTACACGTTTATAAAGAATTTTACTCAATTTAACAAACCTATATTAGATAAATATTTAGTAGTTTTTCATTTTTATTTTAAGTAATTAATTCTCAATATTGCAAGACTGTTAAACTTATAAAAACTATAAACTATGAAAAAAATTACCTCACGGCTAATATTAGCCTTGTTGTTTGTGACCTATTTTGGTAAATCAAACGCTCAACTAGCAAATGGAAGTATTGCTCCCGATTTTACAGCAACTGATATTAATGGTGTTTCGCACAATCTCTATGCGTTATTAAATGCTGGTAAAACAGTTGTTATTGATTTTTCTGCCACATGGTGTGGACCTTGTTGGAATTATCATCAATCTGGTGCTTTGGAAAATTTATGGGCACAATATGGCCCTCCAGGTACAAATGAAATGTATGTTTTCTTTGTTGAATGTGATGGATCAACTGGATTAGCACAATTAAACGGTACTGGTGGAAATACTCAAGGAAACTGGGTAACAGGTACGCCCTACCCAATTTTAGATAATGCAACAATTCCTAATTCGTATGCAGTTGCTTATTATCCAACAGTTTATGTTATTTGCCCTAATAAAACGGTAACGCTTCATGATCAAGGTACAACTGCACAATTATATGCTGCACGTAATGCTTGTCCTCCTTCTGCTACTGTAGCGAATTTTGTTGCAAGTAATTCATCTCCTTGTATTGGTTCTACTGTTACTTTGACAGATCAAACAGCTGGTAATCCAACTTCTTGGTCATGGTCATTTACTCCTAATACTGTTACCTATGTAGGAGGAACTTCTTCAACTTCTCAAAACCCTCAAGTTCAATTTAATGCAGCTGGACCTTATTCTGTTACTTTAACAGCAATTGGAGCTTTTGGAACAGATAATGAAGTGAAAACAAGTTTTATTACACCAAATTCAACGGTTTTAAATTTGCCAGTTGTTGAAAACTTTGAAGGAGCAACTTTTCCTCCAACTAACTGGACTATTCAAAATAGTGATGCTCCTTCGATCGCATGGGGAACAGCTGGAGTAAAAGGGCTAGAAAAAAGACCTGCTGTTGGAAATACAGGAAGCGCTGTTGGATGTGCAGGATTAAATTGTTATGATTATGCAGATACTTTAAAAGTTGACAATATTATTTCAGCAAAAATTAATTTGGTTGGAGCTTCTTCACCAAAAATAACATTTAAAAGAGCTTACAAACATTACTCAAGTACTACTGCACCAACAAAATTCAAGGATGAATTGAAAATATATATTTCTTCAGATTGTGGTGTAACGTGGGGAACTGCAATTTACTTTAAAAAAGGGACTGCATTAGCATCAAATGGAACTTTAAATACAACCTTTACTCCAGCTTTAGCTGCTGATTGGGTAACTGATATTGTAGATTTAACTGCATATGTTGGTCAACAAGTAAATGTTAAATTTGAATTTGGAAGTAGATATGGTAATAATTTATATATTGATGATATCAATATCGCGAATTCTGCTCCTACCGTTGCAAGTGTTTCCATTGCATCAAGTATTACTTCTAATACTATATGTGCTGGAACTTCTATGACTTTCACGGCAACTCCGGTAAATGGTGGAACACCAACGTATCAATGGAAAGTAAATGGAACTAATGTTGGAACAAATTCTCCTACTTTTACATCAACTACTTTAACGACAGGTCAAATTGTAACGTGTGTAATGACTTCTTCAGTTGCAGGTACTACAAATTCAACATCAAATTCAGTTGCAGTAACTGTTAATCCGATTCCAGCTACACCAGTTGTAACTGTAAATTCACCAATTTGTTCAGGTTCTGCAATTAACTTAACAACTCCAACTGTTTCAGGTGCAACTTATTCATGGAGTGGACCAAGTAGTTATTCTTCAACTAATCAAAATCCAACTTTAGCTTCATCAACAACAGCTATGAACGGATCGTACACCTTAATTGTAACAGCAAATGGTTGTTCAAGTATTGCAGGTACTTCTACAGTGACTGTAACTCCAAGTGTAACACCTGCAAATGCTATTGCAATTACAACAGGTGGTAATCCAACATGTCTTTCTCAAGTAGTAACTTTTACTGCAACAGGAACAAATCCAGGATCAACTCCATCTTACCAATGGCAAGTAAATGGAGTAAATGCAGGAACAAATTCAGCAACTTTTACTCCGGCATCAATTGCAAATAATAGTAATATTACTTGTATAATGACTTCAAATGCTGCATGTGTAACTACAACAACTGCAACTTCTCCAGCAATCAATATGCAGGTTACTACTTCTGTAACTCCAGCTTTAGCAATTGCTTCGAGTTCAACTTCATTGTGTGCTGGTGCAACTGCAACTTTTACTGCAACGCCAACTAATGGAGGAACAACACCAGGATACCAATGGAAATTAAACGGAAATAATGTTTCTACTAATCCAACTTATTCTTCAAATTCATTCGTTACGGGTGATGTTGTTACGTGTATTTTAACTTCAAGTTCAGGTTGTGCGAGTCCAACAACAGCAACTTCAAATTCTGTTTCTGTAACAGTTTCTCCAATGGTTACTTCTTTATTAACGATAAGTAATAACGCTACAAACAATACAGTTTGTCAAGGAACTCCAGTTACTTTTTCTTCAGTAGTAGTAAATGGAGGAACAACTCCAGCTTACAACTGGTTAATAAATGGAATGTCACAAGGTTCTTCAACGCCTCAATTTCAACCAATTACTTTGTCAAATAATGACATCATCAGTTGTATATTGACAAGTTCAGCTAGCTGTTTAACAAGTTCAACAAGTATTTCAAATACTTCAACAATTACAGTTAATCCTTCTCCTGTATTTGTTACTTCATCTAATTCACCAATTTGTAGTGGTACGACTGTAAATTTATCAAGTACAACTCTAGCAGGTTCTAGTTATTCTTGGAGTGGACCGAATGGTTTTTCATCTTCTAGTCAAAACCCTACATTAGCTTCTTCAACTTTAGCAATGTCAGGTTCATATTCTTTAATGGTTACTACAAATGGATGTTCGACAACAAATTCTCTTTCAGTTGTTGTCAATGCAACACCTCCAACTCCAATTATTAGTAGTAATGGAATGACATTAACAAGTTCATCACCAAATGGGAATCAATGGATTTATAATGGAGTTAACATTGCAGGAGCAAATTCTACAACTTATGTAGCAACTCAAAATGGGGCGTACACGGTTATAATTACACAAGATGGATGTACCGCAACTTCAGCAGTTTTCAATGAAATATCAGCTGGAATTGAAGAAGAAAATTCAATCACAAATGGATTTGTAATTTTCCCAAACCCTTCTAACGGATTATTTACTTTGAAATTTAATCAAAAAGAAGTCGCTAATTATACGATTGAGGTTAGAAGTTTAAATGGTCAGTTAGTTGATTTTTATGAATTAAACAATGTTTCGAATGAGTTTAATTCTTCTATGGATTTACAATCTCAAAGTAAAGGAATGTATTTCATTCATATTAATAATGGAACAAAGTTAGTAACACAAAAGATTTCAATACAATAAATTAAAATTATAGATGAAACCGTCTTTCTGAAAAGGAAGACGGTTTTTTTTGTATAAAAATTTAAGATAAATTTTACTTAAATAGATAATGGCTACAGTTAAAATTATTTCGAAGTACATTGCATAATTATTATCTAAATTTGATTCATAACCAAACATTTATCCATCAAATGAAAAAAATCGTTTTTTTACTTTATTTATTGATAGACTTACCTTTCCAATTAATATCTCAAAACCTAGTTCCAAATGGAGATTTTGAAGAATATACACAATTACCAAATGATGTTAGTCAACTCACTAAATGTAAATATTGGTTAAATCCTAACTTTAGTACTCCTGATTACTTTAATTCAGCAGCAATACCTGGTTCAGCAGCACAACTTCCTAATACTGGTTTTGGCTATGTTAATCCTTATTCAGGTGAAGGAATAGCAGGATTTTTCACTGTTGTTGGAGATTATCGTGAATATATTTCTGTTACATTGGTAAAAGCTTTAGAAATTGGTAGAAGTTATCAATTGTCTTTCATACATACAAACGGATTTCACAGTCAATTTGCTTCAAGCGGAAGTGATCATTTTGGTATGTATTTTTCAAAATCAATTCCTTACATTAATTCATCATTTAATATTCCAGTAACTCCTCAACTTGAAATCCCAAATATCTGTTGGGATACGATCTGGCGTGAAGAAAGTTTTATTTTTGTTGCTGATGACAACTATACGGTACTGACTTTCGGCAATTTTTATGGGAACCAAGAAACTACAATTATTGAGATGGTTCCATCTCAAATATTGCCTACAGCCTATTATTTTATTGATAAAGTCGAATTGATTAAAACGAATTTAGATATCAATATTGAAATGTCAAATATTTTCACTCCAAATGAAGACGGAGTAAATGATTCATTTCATCCAATAATTACTAAAGATGTTAATCAATATCATTTAACAATCCTTAACCGCTGGGGTGAAAAAATATTTGAAACTAATGATTTTACTCAAGAATGGGATGGTAAATTTAACAATCAATTTTGTAGTAATGGCACTTATTTTTGGCAGTTAGAATACTCAGATTTTAATGATGAAAGCTATTTAAAAAATGGATTTTTTAATCTAATAAGATGAATTTATGGATATAAGTAAATTATTATTTTTTGAGTAGTTTGTGATCAAGTCAAAAATGGATCAAACCCGAATGTTGGCATTTAAACGTATTTAAGATCAATAAAAAAAGGGTTACCGATTTAAAATCGACAACCCTTTTTAAAGTTAGTGTAGTAGTGTGTAACCTTTTTTGCAGTTGCCTGCTATATTTTTAAAATCAAATCTGTCATTTTTTAAAAATCAGGTTATTTCTTCCATGCCTTGTAAAGTTAATTACTGGCTTTCAAATATTTATATAAGGACTTAGAACTGTTATACTCTTTATCAAACTAGAAAATGAAAACTGCCTCTCCAAGCAGTGTGTCCTTTATACAAAATTTCAAAGCGAACCATGAAGAAAATAACCTGAATTTTTCTCTCCTTATTTCTTACTTCAAATATAAGTATAAGAAACTGATTGCAATAAGTTAAATGAATATCGGCTTATTTTCAACTATCAAAATGATCCTGTCGATTATTTTAATTTTTATAAACTCAATTTTTAAAGAAGATTTTCTAATATAGTAAAGAAAATATCTCTTTTCGCAGGTGACAACGGGACTTCAGAATCATCTTTCATTACAACAGATCCACCATTTCCTTTATCATACCTTGCAACGTAATCAAGGTTTATTAAATGAGATTGTTGAACGCGTAAAAAATTATGTCCTGAAAGTAAGGTTTCGTAATCTTTTAATGTTTTAGAAACAAGAATTTTCTTTCCTCCAACTAGGTAAAATGATGTATAATTTCTATCAGCTTCACAACGAATAATATTGTCTAATTCAATTACGTGAACACTTTCTTGTGTTTTTAAAACTAAACGACGTTTTTGATTAGGTTGAATATTTAATTGTAGAGCATCAAATTGACTTTCTTCTTTTGAATCTTTACTTTCTTTATGTGAACCTAGAGAAACAATCGCTCTTTCAACTGCAGCTTTTAATTCATCCGCATCAACAGGTTTTAAGATATAATCTAACGCACTAAATTTAATAGCTTTAATAGCAAATTCTTCGTGTGCAGTAATAAAGATTACTTCAAATGTTTTATTTGGAATAGAACGTAATAAATCAAAACCAGTTCCATCAGGCATTTGAATATCTAAAAATACAATATCAGGTTTATGTTCTTCAATTGCTTTTATCCCAGAAGCTACACTTTCACCTGCAGGAATTGCTTCAATATCAAGTCCGAATGAGTTAATCATTTTCGCGATTAAATCTCTTGTTCTGTTTTCATCATCAATTACAAGTGCCTTTTTCATAGTAATTTATATTAGCGATTTATTATGTGTTATTCTTAATTTAGATTCTATTTTAAAAGATTCTATACAAAATTATGTGCTTTTTTTAGTTAGAGCGTCAACTTGATAAGGTAACGAAATTAATACTTTTGTTCCGGTTTCCAATACTTTATCGTAATCTTCAATAATCATGTACCCAGAAGTTTTGTATTTATTATTTAAATTATCAATCCTTTCTTTGGTAATATTTAAAGCCATACTTGTATGTTCCTTGCTTTTTTTGTTTTTTTCTGAATTTTTCCGTCCTATACCATTGTCTTCGATCGAAATTTCGAGCATATTATTTTTCTTGGCAAAAAACACATTTATAAATCCTCCTTCAACGGTATGAAGTTGACCATGTTCAATTGCATTTTCTATAAATGGTTGTGTAATCATTGGAGGAATAATTGCATTATCCAACATCATTTGATCATCAATTTCTACTGAAAATTCAAATCTATCTTCAAAACGTAATTTTTGCGTTTCTAAATATTTTTGAAGAATTTCAACTTCAGTCGCAATTGGTATAAATTCTTTCGGTGAATTTTCAAGAATCAATCGAATTAATCTTGAGAAATTTACCAGAAATTTTGAAGAGTTTTTAATATCATTGTCGTAAATATAACTTTGAATTACCGACATTGAATTAAAAATAAAATGTGGATTCATTTGAGACCTTAAAAGCGTTTGCAACATTTCAGATTCTTTTTGTTGTTGCATAATTGTACGTTGATTTAGTCTATAAAAACCAATAACACCGGCCAAAACTATAATTATTAAAAAAGCTATAATTATATATGTTTTTTGATTATTCTTTAATTCTGTTACTTCTAATCTTGTAGTTGTTAATGTTTTTTCTTGTTGTTGACGCTGAATTGAGTCTGATTGAATTGAGATTAAACGTTCACGCTGCTCAGAACGATACAATTCGCTTAATTCAGCTATTTTAGCTGATTCTTGGATAGAAGAATTACTGTCAATAAAATCTAAATATAAATGCATATAACGCAGTGATTCTTTAATTTTTCCAATGTCACTATATACATCTGCCAAAATTCGGTATGTGTAAAATATCTCTCTTTTTGATCCAAATTGTTTCCTTATTTCAACTGATCTATCTAAATAGATCAATGCTTTTAAATATCTTTTTTGTTGTTGAAAAACAGCACCTACGTTATGATAAACACCAGCAATTTTTTCACGATTATTAGACGATTCATAAAAGACTAAGGCTTTATTGAAGTTTTGGGCGGCTAAATCATATTTTTGTAATTCGGTATAAATTACACCTAAATTATTATGTGCTTCTCCTAAACCATTGTTATCATATAGGGATGTTAGAATATTAATTGATTTTTGATTGTATTCGATTGCGACGTTATATAATTTACGATCTTTAAAAACAGTTCCTAAATTTGAAAGAGCTAAAGCAACTTGCCTTTTATCAAAAATTTTCTCTGAAAATTCAATTGATTCCTTGAAGTATTTTTCAGCTGAAACCAAATTTGAAATTAATAATTGTGCTTGACCTATTTCACGAGAATACTTTGCCATTTTAGCAAAATCATTACCATCAATCGCTAACTGATTACTCACTAAATTTTTCGCAACGCTTAATTCAGTTTGACCAAAATAGCCATAAACTTGTGCTTGCATATTAAAACTTTCTGCCAGAACACTTTTATTGGCAGATCTTCTTGCATACTGAAGAGAAAGATCTGTATAAATGATAGAGGAATCTTTTTGATTCGCCAACATAAAATTAAAAGCAATTGAGGAATAAGTTTCCGAAATATTTTTATTATTTCTTGTTTTTTTAGATAGTTTCATTGCTAAATCTAAATATTTTCTAGACTCGACAAAATTAAGGGAGGAACTATAGTAATAACCTAAATGAAGATATACATCAAATTTTGTTTCTTGAGATTTTAATTTTGGTATAAGTGGCTTAAGGGCTAAAATGTCTCTAAAATATTCGTCTTGATTTCCTTGTAATTTAGCTATTTCAGCACTAAATAAGAGTGCCTTAAACTGCTGTTCTTTATCAAGTTGATAACTTTTATTTAATAACACATCGTTTATTGAATCTGCTAATATTAAATTATTTTCTTGATAATATTCTCCTAATTCAATTATTTTTAAAAATCGTTTTGTAGAATTCTTTTCATTTTTAACAGCAGATTTTAATTGATTTTCGCTTTTTTTTTGAGAATAGGACGAAATTGAAAACATAAATGTAATCAAACAAAGGAGAGATGTTTTCAATATTCTTTTCATAGCCGTGCTAAAGATAATTAATTTTCGATGCAAGTTGTTTTTGTAGATTGATTTTTTTCAATTTGATCAAAAAAAGCTATTAAAAAAAATAGTTTATTTGTACTTAATTTTTTATAAATTTTATTGTTTGAAAAGAGTCTGAACTAGAATATTGAAGATAATAGATCCCTTTCGATAAATTTGAAATATTTATTTGAGTAGTTTCTTGTAATAAATCAGCTGAACAGATTACCTGACCAACATTGTCTATAAGTTTAAAATTAGCATTTTTTAAATACTCTATATTTTGAATTTCTAAAATAATTTTTTCACTAGCTGGATTTGGAGATAATTGAACATTTAGTGTATTTGAAATTTCATTGATCCCAGCGGGATTATAACATTTCCAAGTTTCTTTTAATCGAGTGTTATTTTCAGTTATTCCGGTTGTATAAAATAGTGTGGAACTATTATTGAAATACATTCCCCCCTTTCTTCCTATTGATGGAATAGAATTTAATTCATGCCAAGATAAATTTGAAAGATTAAATTGCCACATATCATTATAGTAATTCCCCATATTATCCATTCCCGCAGTTACTATTAATTCTCCATCTAATGCAAAGAGACTCGAATAACTTCTACCAATCGAAGTAAATGTACTTATTTGTGACCAAGAATCAAGAATTGGATCATATTTGAATAATTCATTGCAATCGTTATTATTTTCATCTCTCCCAAATAGTAAATATCCTTCATTATTTATTGATGCTGTTGATGATCGCTATCTGGATCCGAATGGAAGGTTATTTTTTTGTTCCCAGATTTCATTCACTAAATCATAAGCCCAAACTTCATTAATTGCTATGTTAGTTGAGGTTCTTCCTCCAATTATATAAACAGTATTATTTAAAATAAAATTTACGGTCCCACTTCTTCCTGAAAAAGGTGCGTTTGTTTTTTCTGTCCAAAGATTTAACGTTGCATCAAATTGCCAAAAATCGTTTAAATAATTTGCACCATTTATCCCTCCTAAAATATATCCAATATTTAAATATGAAAATCCTGTTGAGTATTGTCTTTCTTTTCCAATTGGCAAACCTGATACCGAGCTCCAAGTTTCTGAGTTCATGTCAAAAGAATAAAAGTCTTTGCAAGTTGACCACCAAGCTGTATAACCCGTTCCACAATATGCATTTTGACCAATGACAAAACTTGTTCCATCATCTCTTTCGTCTGAAGGAAAATCAGAAATTTGTTGCCATGTTTGAGCAAAAGAAATACTATTCAGAAATATTGATAAAAAGAAGAGGATAAACTTCATTGTTTACAGATGATTAATTGAAAGGAAATAACGATCTATTTATAGATTTATTACCTTTCACTCATGTTAAACATGAATTTTTAAAATCCTTTAGCGATTAAAATTTTCGCCATGTCTTCTTGAAGTTTTTTTGCCTCAACGGCTGCCTTTTCCGCAAAATCTGATCCATTAGAAGCATATAAAATTCCGCGAGAAGAATTAACTAATAATCCACAATCTTTGTTCCATCCATATTCTGCAACATCTTCTAATGAACCTCCTTGGGCCCCAACACCAGGAACTAAAAAGAAATGGTCAGGAACTAATTTTCTTAC
>CANJKA010000006.1 GCA_947474675.1 Flavobacteriales bacterium | reverse complement strand
GTCTAACATCTAAAGCGAAGCGTATCTATTATCTTGAAAGACACTAGATTTTTAGACAGTAGATATTAGACTTTTTTCTACCCAGTTCATCAGTCTAAGAGCAAAGCGATCGTTCGACTGAGCTCACGTCGAAGTCTAACATCTAAAGCGAAGCGTATCTATTATCTTGAAAGACACTAGATTTTTAGACAGTAGATATTAGACTTTTTTCTACCCAGTTCATCAGTCTAAGAGCAAAGCGATCTAACATCTAAAGCGAAGCGTATCTAATATCTTAATAAGTATGTGGAAATCTTGTTACTTCACCCATTCATTTGCATTTATAAAATACCGACTTTCGTTCTATGTTAAATAAAATATTTATTGGGATGTTTCTAATTGCTATTTCGATGGCACTTGGGAAACTTATTTTTTGGCAAGATTTAAATATTTTTGACCAAATGGTAAAAGCTTTATTCTCTGCTGCAGAAACTGGATTTACAATTTCTATCGAATTAACTGGAGTTTTATGTCTATGGATGGGATTCATGAAAATCGGAGAAGACGGTGGTGCAATCAGACATATGACCAGATTAATTTCTCCTTTATTTTCTAAAATTTTCCCTGAAGTCCCAAAAGATCATCCTGCGATCGGTTCAATGATGATGAACATTTCCGCGAATATGTTGGGACTTGACAATGCAGCAACTCCAGCAGGATTAAAAGCAATGAAAGAACTTCAAACGTTGAATCCAACACCAGATGTTGCAACAAATGCACAAATCATGTTTATGGTTTTAAACGCTTCAGGATTAACAATTATTCCCGTAAGTATTCTAGCACTAAGAGCAGTTGGAGGTTCTACATCTCCAGCAGAAGTTTTCTTGCCCATTTTAATATCTACTTTTTTTGCAACAATTGGAGCTTTAGTTTATGTTGGTATTAAGCAAAAAATAAATTTACTAGATAAAGTGATTTTAGCGTATGTTGGTTCATTAACAGCACTTATTTCACTCTTACTTTACTATCTTTCGAATCATCCTGACATGGTTCAACCGATTTCATTGGTGAGTAGTAATTTGATTTTATTTTCATTTATTGGTTCTTTCATGATTTTAGCAATTCGTTCGAAAATAAATGTTTACGATTCATTTATAGAAGGTGCTAAAGGAGGTTTTCAAGTAGCTTTAAATATTATTCCATACTTGGTTGCAATGCTTGCTGCCATTGCAGTTTTTAGAACTTGTGGTGCAATGGACGAAATTTTAAAAGTGATAAAACACGGATTAATATTTTTCGGAATTGCCCAAGCAGAATTCGTAGATGCTCTACCAGTTGCCTTTATGAAACCTTTCTCTGGAAGTGGAGCTAGAGGATTAATGGTTGAAACCTTCACAACACATGGAGTTGATTCTTTTGTTGGGAAATTAGCAGCAACGTTTCAAGGAAGTACTGAAACAACCTTTTATGTTCTTGCAGTTTATTTTGGTTCAGTAAAAGTAAAAAATACACGGTACGCAGCAATGGGTGGAATTATTGCAGACATTATCGGTGTTGTAACAGCCATTTTAGTATCGTACCTTTTTTATGAAATTAAATGAGCTGGTTCAGTAAAAAACAAAAAAAGGGAATCGATCCTCTTCCAATTGTGAAAGCAAATGTGGTTCAAGCTGTTCCTATAAAACCAATTGATTATCCAACTCGAATAATTCTTGCTTGGTCTGAATGTATTTCCGGAAATAAGCAAATATCAAAATGGTTAAATGAAAATGGGTATCCTGAATTGGTGATTGCTGCTTCGGCTATTTATTTAAGAAATGATGCTAGAACTTGGCTGGTTGATAACGGTTATGCGCATTTAATGGCAATGATTCACGCTGCTGAAGGTGATAAAAAAGCACAAGAATGGCTTAAAAAACACAACTTTGAACTGCTTTACCACATGGCAATGGCAATTGAAAATGAAAATTCAAGCTGGATATGGCTAAAACAATATTCAACTCCTGATATTTTTATTCTAACTCAGAAAATTAAAATAGCAAAAGATAAAATTGAAGAAAATCACAATGATATTCATTCGTTTGGGGTGGATTGATTTTTTTATTTTATGTAGTAAATAGCATGCTTTATACCTACACGAAAAATAAAAAAATTAACAAATCATTTTAAACAATTCGCTTTCTTTTACTGGAATCAAAAACGAATTATTAAATTGATCTACCGTGTTTACCAATGTGTTGTAAATATTCCAATCTTCGTATTCTCCTAAATCTGAAAAAGAAATAACTTTAATTTCTGAATCTTTTTCAACGATCAATTTTAATCGATTAAAAAAGTCAAGCGAATATTCTTGACCAATATCCTTCATTAATTTCACAGAACTATCTATCGAACAACCAGAGGCTGACTCGAATCTTTCGTCAACACTTAAAACTATGAAATGATCATTTACAATTATAGCTTCTCCTTTAAGAGCCATACCGTGAGCTGCCCATTGAGAAACAAATTCATTTAATTTATTTGTAATACCTTCTTTTTCAACAGCAGTAAATGCTCTTCCTGATTGATACACCCACAAACGTGAGTCACTTGATAATTCTTGAAAATACATATTTTATAAATCAGATGCTGAAGCGATTAATTCAGCGATATCTAAAACTTTAATTTCTGCTTCTTTTCCAGCCAATTTAACTCCGTCTGTCATCATTGTATTACAAAAAGGACAACCAGTTGCAATAATTTCTGCAGAAGTCTCTAATGCTTCCTCTGTACGTTCAACATTGATTTCTTTATTTCCTTTTTCAGCTTCTTTAAACATTTGTGCTCCACCAGCTCCACAACAAAGTCCAGTCGTTTTACAACGTTTCATTTCCACTAATTCAGCATCTAATTTTTCAATTAAAGAACGAGGTGCTTCATATACATCATTCGCACGACCTAAATAACAAGGATCATGGAAAGTGATTTTCTTACCTTTAAATTCTGCTCCACCTTCCAATCTCAATTTACCAGAATTAATTAATTCTTGAAGTAATTGTGTATGGTGTTGAACTTCATAATGACCTCCTAATTCAGGATACTCATTTTTCAAGGTATTAAAACAATGCGGACATCCAGTAACAATTTTTTTGATTTCATATCCATCTAACACTTGAATATTCATCATCGCTTGCATTTGAAAAAGGAACTCATTTCCAGCTCTTTTTGCTGGATCTCCAGTACAACTTTCTTCAGCTCCTAAAACGGCGAATTTCACCTTACAATTCTGTAATATTTTAACGATTGCTTTGGTTATTTTTTTAGCTCTATCATCAAAACTTCCTGCACAACCAACCCAAAATAAAACATCTGGAGTTTCGCCTGAAGCCATCATCTCTGCCATTGTCGGCACTTTTAATAGATTACTCATTTTTTTATATTTTAATATTTTTTTCTCTTGTTGAGACGTTACACTACAACGTCTTTACGTACAATAGTAAAAGTTTTGTTATTGTTCATCTGCCCAGTTTAAACGATCTGCTTGTGCAAATTGCCATGGTGCTCCGTTGTTTTCAATATTAGTAAACATACCTGCTAATTCAGTCGGCATTTTAGAGTCTTCCATTACTAAGTTTCTTCTTAAATCTATGATAATTGAAAGGGGATCAATATTTACAGGACAAGCTTCAACACAAGCGTTACAAGAAGTACACGCCCATATTTCTTCTTCAGAAATATAATCAATCAATAAACTTTTACCATCTTTAAAATCTTTTCCGTTCTTACGAATACCTTCTCCAACTTCAACCAGACGATCTCTCGTATCCATCATAATTTTTCTTGGAGACAATAATTTCCCTGTAATGTTAGCTGGACAAGAAGATGTACAACGTCCACATTCAGTACATGAATAGGCATCCAATAAATTTTTCCATGTTAAATCAGTCACATCTTTTGCTCCAAAACTAACTGGAACTGCATTTTCATCCTGAGCAGCATAAGGATCAGCATTTGGATCCATCATTAATCTAACTTCAGTTGTAACAGACTCTAAATTTGTTAATCTTCCTTTTTTATTCAAGTTAGAATACCAAGTATTAGGAAACGCTAAAAGAATGTGTAAATGTTTTGAATACGGCAAATAATTTAAAAATGAGAAAACCATCATTAAATGTCCCCACCAACCAATACGCTCAATTAAATGTAATGAATGTTCAGACATTCCTCCAAAAAGCATTGGACCAAACCAACTCGATACTGAAAGACCTAAAGAACCATCTCCTAAATTAGTAGCGTGAGACCAACCTTTTGAATACAAAACTTCATCAGCACCATTCATCATGAAAATGAAAGTCACTAATGTTAATTCCATAATTAAGATCATGTTCGCATCTTTCTTAGGCCAACCAGCCAATTCTTTCATATTTAAACGAGGAAGTTTCAATAAATTTCTTCTTGATAAAAAAGCAATTGTAGCGATAAAAGCTAAAACAGAAAGTATTTCAATAAAACTGACCATGAATGTATAGAATCCACCTAAAGATGGTCTAAAAATTCTGTGTGAATTAGATACACCATCAACAATAATCTCAATTAATTCAATTTGAGTAATTACAAAAGCTAAATACAAAGCCATGTGTAACATTGCTGGAATAGGACGAGCAAACATTTTCTTTTGACCTAAAGCAACGAGTGTCATGATTTTCCATCTTTCAGCTTTGTTATCCGTTCGATCTAAATCTCTACCTAAAAGAATGTTTTGTCTTATTTTAAGAGCATTTTTTGTAAACAACCCAAATCCAAGGATTGATAAAATGATAAAAATTATTGGTGAAATCATATTTTATTTATTTTTTTGATATTCGTCTAATATTTCATGTAATTTTTTCTCATCGTCTTTTGTTAAAGGTTTTGAGTCAGGTTTCCTACCTATTAAAGAGAAGTGAATATATCGTTCTGGATGAGCTTGCAAATCAATAACTAAATTTTGCAAGTCCTTATTAGATTTAACTAATTCATTGAATAAAGCATCATCTTTTAATAATTTCCCTAATGTTCCAGTTCCTTTATTAGCTTCGTCTAATATTTCATTTAATTTTTTTACAGTTTGTTGGGCATCACCAATAACAGCTTTAAAATCAGCAGTAACCATATCATCAGTGATTTTTTTAGTATTCCCAATAATAGCAGCTATTTCATGATTACTTTTTCTAATATTTAAAGAAATACTTTCCACATTTGCCATGATATTACCAAGCTTCACTTTCTCTTCTACAATTAACCCTTCAGCTTGTAAAGCAACATTTCCAAATCGAGTAATAGCTAATTTAAGTTCAATCATACTTGTTTGAATAGATGTAGTTGCAGTAGTATCCCAGAAAGATGAAAAAGAAACAACTAATTTATCCACCTTTTCCATCATCCCCTGCAATCTTGCTGTAACTGGATCAGCATAAGCTTTCACCTGGGAGAACATATCAACAGCTACAGTTCCTTGTAAAGAATTTCCATGCTTTAAATATCCTTTAGAAATATCAGGATTCATAATAAGAATTAATCCTTTATTAAATAAATCAATTGAACCAATTTCAAGCGAGGATCCAATAGGTATTTTTATATCTTCATTTTGAATATTGAATTTAATCTTGACTCTTCTATTAATTGCTCCAGATAAAACGTTTTCGACAGCTAAAACTTTACCTACGCCAACTCCATTTAAAAAAATAGAACTTGCAGGAGCTACCCCCCCTGAATTTGGAAAATATGCATAATAAACTTTATCACCACCAAAAAAACTATTTCCCTTTAAAAAATTAACCCCTAAGATTAATAAAGTAATAGCTAAAAGTGCTAAAATTGCTGTTTTTATTTCTTTTGTAAATTTCAAAATTTCTATTTTTCCGCTAATTTAATAGCTTTTTCTATATTAATACGCTCTCCATTTAAAAATGCAACAACAAATGCATGTTGATATCCTTTAGAAACCATTTCTTTCTTATACAAATTTGCCGATTTAAAATCATTATTGAATTCCCCAACCGTATACTTAAACACCTTATCTTGCTGATATTCAAACACTTTTAATCCTTTGAATTTTGAATTTGTTAATTCTATTTTTTTATCAGATGTCTCAATTTGAACTCGGAAAATAATTTTATCTTTTTCTGTAGTTGCTCCTGTTTTTTTCACCTCTTCGGAGGTATTTTCATAATTTACAGATTCATCTATTATCTTCACGTCAATTCCTTCTAATTCATTTCTATATTTTTCAAAAGCTGTAAAAATTGATTTTGCCATTTTAACTTGAGAAAGGGAATCACTTAAAAATTTCTCTTCACTTGGATTCGTTAAAAATCCAGTTTCTATTAATACACTTGGCATAGTTGTTCTATAAAGAACCATAAATCCAGCTTGTCTCACCCCTCTATCGGTTCTTCCAATTTTAACAAATTCTTTTTGAATCTTTTCAGCGAAACTTATAGATTGATCTAAAAAAATAGCTAATTGAACTTTACGTTCTATAATTGCATCAGCTGACAAGTCAATATCGTTATATTTTGCCCCTTTATCATCTTCCAGAAATCTAGTCGCATTTTCTCTTTCAGCTATAAGTTGTTGAGCTTCTGTTTTATGCAAACCTAAAACATAGGTCTCAACCCCAAAAACTGTCTCACCAGCAGCATTCGCATGAATACAAATGAATAAATCTGCTTTATTTCTATTTGCAATTTTTGCTCTTTCATCTAATTCTACAAAAACATCTGTACTTCTAGTATAGATAACGTTTATCGAAGGATATTTTGATTTAATCATTGCTCCTAACTTTAAGGCAATTGAAAGACAAACGTGTTTTTCTTGAGCTGAATGACCATGACAACCAGGATCTTTTCCTCCATGACCTGCATCTATCACAACCGTTTTAATTGAAGACCTAATAGTTTCTTCTTTTTGTGAAAAAGAAGAATTAACAATAAAAATAAAGTTTAATAACAATATGGCACAGTTTCTGATATATTTCGATCTTTTATCCTTCATAAACAAGGGATTTTTATATTTTTGTAATAATATTGTTAATTTCTAAAAACAAATTTACTTTTAATTCTTGATTAAAAATCGTACCATATTCTTAGTTTTCTCAATAGCATTGTTAATAATGTTGTTTTTTAATCAATCTTTTGCCCAAGTTGCTAAAGATTCAATTCAAAAAGACACTGTTTACATCAACGATGATTCATTTGAAGAACAGGCTATTTATGGTGCTCGTGATTCCATGTATATAGATTTAAAAGAAAATAAAATTCATTTATACGGAGAAGCTCATCTCGAATATATGGAAACCAATATGAAAGCTGGTTACATATTAGTTGACCTTAAAAAAAACGAAGTCTTTGCTAGTTATACCTACGACAAAGACAGTAATAAAATAGAAATGCCTATTTTTAAAAACGATGGTGAAGAAGTTCAAGCATCTCGCATACGTTATAACTTTAATTCCCAAAAAGGATACATCGAAGAAGTAAAAATAAAACAAGATGAAATATTCTTATTTATGGGAGTTGCAAAAAGACAGAAAAATGGGGATATTCATTTTAGACAAGGACGATTTACTACATGTGAATTAGATGATCCTCATTATCATTTCAATCTAACAAAAGCAGTAATGATTCCTGATAAAAGGATAGTAACAGGGCCTATGAACCTATGGATTAAAGGTATTCCTACTCCATTTGGATTACCTTTTAGTGTGATTCCACAACAGCAAAAAACAAGGACTCATGGGTTATTATTTCCTCAGATCGTACCAAGTTCTAATTATGGTTTCGGAGTCTCGGACTTAGGCTATTTTATTCCAATTAATGAAAAAATTCAAACAAGTGCCTACGTCACATTATACAACAGAGGTAGCTGGGGAATCAAAAGCAGATCGGAATATTTCACTAAATATAAATATTCAGGTTCATTTGAAGCTAGCTTCCAGCAATTATTTCAAGGATTTCCTAGTGATGACAGAGCAAATAAATTATCATTAATCTGGGATCACAATATGGCTCCTAATTCAAATCCTTTTTGGAATTTTTCAAGTAAAATAAATTTCATTTCTGATAATAACCCAAAAAACAATATTAATTTTCAAAACATTCAAAATTCTCAAATACTAAATAATCAATTAAAATCAGATATAAATTTAAAAAGAGTATTCCCTGGAAAGCCCTTGACTATTGGTTTGAAAATAAATTTAATTCAAAATTCAACTTCAAAAAACATTACCCTGAATAGTCCAGAATTTGATGCTAATTTCTCGAGGATAAATCCATTTAAAAATTGGATAAAACCATTTTCAGCTATTTCATTTACCTATAGTTTTAAAGCAAAGAATTCCTCTACTTTTAGTGACATTCTTTTGAAAAATCGTGATTTTGTAGGCATTCAAAATAAATTTTTAAATGGAATTTATCAAGTAGCATCTATTCAAACCACCATAAATTTATTCAATAAGGCAGTTAAAATAACACCTTCCATAAATTATACTAACAGTTATAACTTTCAACAAATTGAGAAGACTTTTGACACAGTGAATGACACTTTAATAACTTCTTTTCATCAAAAAGGAGGATATTCTCAAACATTAAATTTTAACGCTTCATTGACTACTGTTGTTTATAGCTATTATAAATTCATTGGTAAAAGTCAACCTTTATTAAGACATATCCTCACTCCTTCTTTCGGATTTAGCTATATCCCAAATTTAAATACTATCCAAACACTTGACACAGGGCTGGTAAATAATATTCAATCAATTACCTATTCAAACTTTGAAAAAAGCATGTTTCCTTCAGCGGCAACAAAAAACGCAGCACTTATCAATTTTTCTTTCAATAATACATTTGAACTGAAAAGGAAATCAGAGAAAGACACAATAACAGGTTTCAAAAAAACAAATATAATCAACGGTTTGACTTTTAATGGAAACTACGATTTATTAAAAGATTCCATGAAACTTTCTAATATTTCAATAAACCTAAGTATAAACCCTTCTAAAACAATTAGTTTCGTAGCCTCTTCAACTTTTAGTCCCTACGAATGGACAAGTAAAGGGACATCTCTTGGAGTTTATGCTATCGCTTCTACTGGAAAAATTGGTCGTTTAGCAATTACAAATCTTTCAACTACATATACATTTACCTCTAAAGAAAGTAAAGAAAAACTAAAAGATGTAGTAAATAATGGCGGCTCAAATTGGAATACCGATTATAATTATTTCGCTCTTTATCCTGAAAGAATAATCAATTTTGACATTCCTTGGAAAATCAATTTCACGCATGTTTATTCTATCAATGCCAATACCAACAGAACAACAAGTAATCCAGCTAATTATACTCAAATTCAAACATTAAGTACAAATGGAGATTTAAGTTTTACTAAACGATGGAAAATTGCAGGAACAGTGAATTTTGACATTAAATCTTTAAAATTAAGTTACACAATGTTAACGCTTACAAGGAACATGCACTGTTGGAATTTATCCTTTAATTGGATCCCTATAGGAGCATCTCAAAGTTTTGTTTTTAGTTTAAAATCAACATCTTCTATGTTTAAAGACTTGAAATTAAACTTAACAAAACCTCCAGCACTTTTTTAAAATCCCAAAATCATTCCCTAGTAAAATAGGAAATAAAAAAATTCCAAAGTTCTTTCACTTTTTTAATCTTTGTGTACCAATAAAATTAATTTTGTATTTTTGCTTAAAAGAGAATTTTAGTGATTGATTTAACTTTTATAAATACCATTGAACCAGAAAAAGGGAAAATCCTTATTTCTGATCCTTTTTTGGATGAAGATTATTTTAGGAGATCTATCATTTATCTTTGCGAACACAACAACGAAGGAAGTTTTGGCTTTGTTCTTAATAATTTCATCTCTGTTAATCTTCATGAATTAGATGAAACTTTCCCTGAAATTGAAACACTCATAAGTCTTGGTGGACCTATGGAAATTAACAGTCTCTATTTTATACATACTTTCGGAGAACAAATACAAAACAGTGTTATGATTACTGAAGGAGTATTTTTAGGCGGTGATTTTCAAGAATTAACAGCAATTATTAAAGCGGATAAAACACAAATTAACAAAGTCCGCTTTTTTATTGGTTATGCAGGATGGAAAGCAGAACAATTAGACACTGAAATATCTACCAACTCATGGATAGTTTCAGACCTAAATTCCAAAGAAAATTTATTTAAAGCAAAAAACAGACAAACGTGGAAAAGATACATGTATGATTTAGGAGGAAAATTCAAAATTATGTCAAAATTTCCTATCGACCCAAATAAAAATTAAAAATATCTTAGGATATCAAGAATAAATTGAAAAAACTCTTTTTAAAATAATCCTCTGATAAACTAACGATCACATTAACACAACACACTGAATTAGTTAATTTTAACACCTAAAAAAGCCACCAAACAAGTTACTTCCTTATCAACCATTTGTGCTTGAAAAACGTTCATTCAATCAATTCCTTAATATTTGAGTTAAATATCTTCTTATAATTAGGGACAAAAAGAGTACTTTTGATTCGATTCTGGTAATATGACGAACATTTTAAGTCGAATTTTATTTTATGGGCTGGCACTTCCGATTTCGTATTTACCATTTCGCGTGCTTTATTGGTTTTCGGATTTATTATACTTAATTTGCTACTACATAATTGGTTACCGTAAAAAAGTAGTAAGATACAACCTTAAAAATTCTTTTCCTGATTTAAATGAATCAGAGCTTAAATCCATCGAAAAAAAATTCTATCACCATTTTACAGATTTCCTTGTAGAAAGTGCAAAATCATTTACAATTTCTGAAAGTGAAATTCAAAAACGTTGTTCAATTATAAACCCAGAATTACCTAATTCCTATTTTGAAAAAGGAAAAAGTATAATGATCCTTTGTGGACACTATAATAACTGGGAATATTACGCTGTTGGACTTCAACAACAGATGAAACACAGAACTTTAGCAGCGTATCATCCTTTAAAAAATAAATTTATTGATCGTGTAATTCAAAAATCTCGTCAACGATTTGGAATGAAAATGGTCAGTATGCGAGGAATTCCAAGATATTTCGCAAATAAAGGGTCGGAAGCAACAATGACAATAATGGTCAATGATCAATCACCTGGAGATCCTAAAAAAGCATATTGGAATACCTTTTTAAATCAAGATACAGGTTGGATGAAAGGAACTGAGAGATTGGCTGCTAAATATGATCAAGCTGTTTTATTTGGATGCATTCGGAAAGTAAAAAGAGGATTTTATGAAGTAACATTCTATCCTATTACAGATGAAGTAAATAACGTAAGTGATGGCTTTATTTTAGATAAGCATACTGAATATTTAGAAATGGTTATTGCTGAACATCCAGAATATTGGCTATGGTCACACAGACGTTGGAAACATAAAAGACCTTCTTAATTATGTCGATACTAGCACCATTAGCAGAACGTATGCGTCCAAGGAATTTAGATTCTTATATTGGGCAACAACATCTTCTAAAAGAAGGTGCTTCATTACGACGTGCTCTTGATTCTGGATTAATTCCCTCAATGATTTTATGGGGACCTCCAGGAGTTGGAAAAACAACTTTAGCACATCTAATTGCTGAACATTTAAAACGACCTGTCCATACTTTATCCGCAATTTCATCAGGAGTAAAAGACGTTCGAGAAATCATTCAAAAGGTAGAACAAAGTGGAATGTTTCAACAAAAAGGAACGATATTATTTATTGATGAAATTCATCGTTTCTCAAAAGCTCAACAAGATTCATTATTAGGAGCTGTTGAAAAAGGAACTGTTACTTTAATTGGTGCGACAACAGAAAACCCTTCGTTTGAAGTAATCTCAGCGTTACTTTCTCGTTGTCAAGTTTATACTTTACAAAATCATACAAAAGAAGATTTATTGGAACTATTAGTTAGGGCTATTTCTGAAGATCAAATTCTTAAAACAAAAAAAATAAACCTTCTTGAAACAAATGCTTTACTAGCAATTTCAGGAGGTGATGCTCGAAAATTATTAAATGTTTTTGAGATTATCATTGGTACGTTTCAAAATCAATTTGAAATTGATATTACAGATGAAATGGTGATGCAAAGTGCTCAACAAAGTCTGGCAATGTATGATAAAGACGGAGAGCAACATTACGATATTATTTCAGCATTTATAAAATCGATTCGTGGAAGTGATCCTAATGCAGCTATTTATTGGTTAGCAAGAATGGTTGAAGGTGGAGAAGATCCAAAATTTATAGCTCGAAGATTAATAATTTCTGCTTCTGAAGACATTGGTCTAGCTAATCCAAACGCACTTTTAATGGCAAATAATTGTTTTCAAGCTGTTGAAGTTATTGGTTGGCCTGAATCACGTTTAATATTAGCACAATGCACCATTTATTTAGCATCTTCTCCAAAAGGAAATGCTTCATACATGGCAATTAATATGGCTCAAGAAGAAGTTAAGAAAACAGGAAATCTTGGAGTTCCTCTTCCTTTAAGAAATGCTCCTACTAAATTAATGAAAGATTTAGGATATGGTAAAGGTTATAAATATTCACATAGTTTTCCTGGAAATTTCGCTGAGCAAGAATTTTTACCTACAGAATTAACTAATACTTCTTTTTATAAAGCTGGAAGTAGTTCAAAAGAACAAGAAGTCGCTGATATAATCCTAAAACTTTGGGGAAATAAATACACAAGATAATATGTTAGCTAAATTCATATATTATATACTCGTTATTCCTTCCTCATTTCTCCCAATGTGGATTATATATCTTTTTACTGATTTTTTTTATGTTTTATTAATTCTATTCATTCCTTACAGAAAAAAAGTTGTTCGAACGAATTTAAAAAAGTCATTTCCTTCACTATCCCTTAAAGAAATAAAGAAAATAGAACGTAAATTTTATCGACATTTTACTGATTTATTAGCAGAGGGTGTAAAAAACTTCACTATTTCAAAAGAAGGATTAGCCAAAAGAATGATAGTCGAAAATCCTGAAATAATGGATGAAATCTATGCTAATAACAAAAGTGTCATTTTAGTTTCGGGTCATTACAACAATTGGGAATGGCTAGTAACTTCACAAAACAATCTATTTAAACATCAAGCTTTAGGTATTGGAATGCCTTTATCTAATAAGTTTTGGGATGAAAAAATAAATAAACACCGTTCTCGATTTGGGATGAAAGTTGTTCATGCTAAAAATTTCAAAGAAGTCATCGCTAAAGAATCTGTTGATCCAATTGCTATTCTTGTTTTAGGAGACCAATCTCCTCCAGATTCGAATAAAAGTTATTGGATGGATTTTTTAAATCAGCAAACAGCAGTATTATTTGGGACGGAACAAATGTCCAACGAATACGATTTTGCTGTAGTTTTCTTTAAAATGGAAAAAGTGAAAAGAGGACATTATAAAATGTGTTTAACGCTCGTAACTGAAAATCCAAGAACTCTAAATTGGGGAGAAATCACAGAAACTCATACTCGATTATTAGAAAAAGAAATAATTAACAAACCTGAATTTTGGATTTGGTCACATAAACGTTGGAAAAGAGATGTTCCAGCAGATTTAGAACAGTTGAAAAAAGATCAATTCGCTAAATTCTCGGCAAAATATAGAAATCAATAATCATCTTTGTTAAAATGAAAAAAGTCAGTTTATTTTCTATTCTTTTCTTAGCTATTTTATTTCAAAAATGTGCTGTTTCAAAAAGTAAAACAAACTCACAAACAGAAGTTTACCCTATTATTAAATATACAGATTCTATTTGTTATTCTAGAGGAATTACGGTTAAAAACAACTTTATTTATACAGCTAATTCGAATGGGAAAATTTACAAGTACAATTTAAGATCAACAAAATTTAAAGAACTCAACAAAGATACCAAATTAGAAGAATTAAGAGATATTGCCATTGTAAATAAATTCATCTACGGCTTACAAAGTGGAACTACTGGGAAATTGATTGAAATTTCTCCAAAAGGTGTAACTAGAATAATTGAATATGATTTTTGGAAAGGCGTTTTTTTAGATGGAATGGATTTTCACAACAATACTGGTTTCATAATGGGAGACCCTGTTGATAATAAATTCTCACTTTTCTATTCAAAAGATGCAGGAAAATCTTGGGAAAAATGTGAAGGAGTATTATTCGCAGATAAAGGTGAAGCTGGATACGCAGCTAGTGGTTCTAATGTTCAAGTGTTAAATGATTCAACTTTTATATTTATTTCTGGTGGTAACACGAATCGTTTTTTTAAATCAACAGATTATGGCAAAACGTGGGGATATTCAGTCATCCCTTTCAATTCAGGAGAAGGAATTGGAGCATTTTCAGTTTGTTTTAAAAATGAGAATGAAGCAGTTGCTGTTGGCGGGGACTATCAAAGACCAAAAATTTCTGATAAAAGTGCTTTTTATACATTAGATGGAGGACAAAATTGGGAAGGATCATTTTCAGGATTGACAGGATATAAATCATGTGTATACTATAAAAATGGAATTTTCTATTCGTGTGGGACTTCTGGTTTAGATTATTCTAAAGATGGTGGTCAAAATTGGTTTCCACTTATCAAAGGAAATTTCTTTACGATGACATCTGATAATGAATTCTTGTACTTAACAGCTCCAAAATCAACTGTTCAAAAGATAAAACTCATTCAATAACAATGGATTACCAAAACTTAATTAACACAGTTAAAGAAATTGTACAAATTGAATTCAAAGAAGAATCCACTGGACATGACTGGCATCACATTGAACGTGTTTATAATACTGCTTGCTTTATTCAAACAAAAGAAGGTGGAAATAGAGTTATCGTAGAATTAGCAGCTCTTTTACACGATATTTCTGATCATAAATTCAATGGAGGAAATCTAAATGCTGGAGGAGAAATTGCTTTCACTATTTTAATAAAAAATGGTTGTGAAGAATCAATCGCTTTACAAGTAAAAAAAATTGTTGATTCCGTTTCATTTAAAGGTGCAAAAGTGAAAGATGAAATCGAATCATTAGAAGGACAAATTGTTCAAGATGCAGATCGTCTAGATGCAATTGGAGCTATAGGTATTGCTCGTGCTTTTGCATTTGGAGGTAATAGAAATAGACCGTTATATGAACCCGATTCCTCCCCTACTTTACATGGATCTTTTGATGAGTATTCAAAATCAAAAAGTCATACTATCAATCACTTTCATGAAAAATTATTACTTTTAAGGGATCGTTTACATACTGAAACTGCAAAAATAATTGGTAAAGAACGTCATTCTTTCATGGAAGATTTTTTAAAACAATTCCATAAAGAATGGGACTTAAATAAAACAAATAATTAAATGTCAACACATTACGCATTAGGAATTGATATTGGAGGAACAAATTCAGCATATGGATTAGTAGATAAAAAAGGAAATGTTGAGTATGAAAACAATCTACCAACAACTGATTTTATTTTGCCAGAAGATCTCGTTTCTGCAATTTTTGAAGATCTGAAAGAACAAAATCTTTTAGATTCAATTATTGGAATCAGTATTGGAGCTCCTAATGGAAATCATTTTACAGGTAATATAGAATATGCCCCCAATTTAAGTTGGAAAGGAATTGTACCTTTAGCTAAATTATTTCATTCTAAATTCAACAAACCATCTCAATTAACAAATGATGCGAATGCAGCAGCTTTTGGTGAAAAATTATTTGGTAATGCAACTGACTTACAAAACTTTGTGACAATAACATTAGGAACTGGATTAGGAAGTGGAATAATCATTGATGATGAAATAGTCTATGGAGAAGAAGGTTTTGCTGGTGAATATGGACATATTAGGGTTATTCCAAATGGAAGAATTTGTGGATGCGGAAGAAAAGGTTGTTTAGAAGCTTATGCCTCTTCAACAGGTGTTAAAAGAAGTATCACTGAATTAGATTCAGAGAACAAAGATGACTCAATCTTAAATAAAATTGAAAATCCAAGCGCAAAAGACGTATTTGAATCAGCTAAAAAGGGAGATTTATTTGCAAAAGAAATCGTTGAATATACAGCACAAATACTTGGTTCTTCTTTAGCCGATTTTGCTTGTTTTTCTAATCCTAAGGCTTATGTTTTATTTGGTGGAATTGCACAAAGTGGTAATAACTTTTCTGAGCGTGTAAAATTTCATTTAGAAGAAAATATATTACATGTTTTGAAAGGTCAAATTGAAATTAGAACTTCATCTTTACATAATAGAAATGCTGCAATTCTTGGAGCTGCAGCTACAGTTTTCTTAAAAAATAATTAAAATTTAATAGATTATGAAACATTCAGGCATTTTAATATTTACTTTACTAAATTGTTTTAGTTTTCAATCTCAAATTAATTCGAGTGTAGAAAATTTAAAAGATGCTCAATCGCTTATTAAAAATTATATCAAGCCTGCTTCTACTGGATTAAAAAAGGTGTCTCCTAGTAAAACTTTTTATGTTGATCCTTTTATTGGAACTGGTGGTCATGGGCATACTTATCCTGGAGCTAGTGCTCCTTTTGGAATGATGCAATTAAGTCCAGATACTCGCCACGATGGTTGGGATGGTTGTTCTGGATACCATTATTCAGATTCTATAATTTATGGATTTAGTCATACTCACTTAAGTGGAACCGGTGTTCCCGATTATTGTGATTTATTAGTCGTTCCTCAATGCGGCAAAGCAAAAATTCAACCTGCATATTTGACAAAAGATGGATATGGATCTAAGTTTAGTCACGGTACTGAAAAAGCAACTCCTGGTTTGTATGAAGTTAGTTTATTAGATCAGAAAATTAATGTAAGACTAACTGTCGGAGATCGAACTGGAATGCATGAATATACTTTTCTAGAAAAAGAAGGAAAAAAATATATTTTAATTGATTTGGACCACAGAGACAAAGTCTTAAATGCTCAAATTAATTTAATTAATAAAACAACAATTTCTGGTTCAAGAACATCAGAGAGTTGGGCATCTGAACAACATTTCTACTTTCAATTGGAAACGAATATACCGTATAAGAAAGCAAAATTAATCTTAAAGAATGGTCAACATAAATTGCTTTTAGAATTCCCTTCTGAGACAACAAAAATACTCTTAAAAGTAGGGATTTCAGCAGTTGATATTGAAGGAGCAAAATCAAATTTATTAGCTGAAATTCCACAATGGGATTTCAATATTTTACGTCTCCAAACAATTAAAAAATGGAACGAAGAATTAAATAAAATTGATTTTTATTCAGAAGACAATGAAATAATGGTAAAGTTTTATACTTCTTTGTACCATTCTTTTTTAAACCCTAATGTTTTCAGTGATGTTGATGGTCGATATAGAGGAAGAGATCAAAAAATCCATACACTTCCAGAAAATGACAAGCAATACAGTGTTTTTTCAATTTGGGATACCTATAGAGGAACTCACCCCCTATTTACGCTTACACAAGAAAAAAGAACCAATGAATTCATCCGAACATTTCTAAGACAATATGATGAAGGTGGAGATCTTCCTGTTTGGGAATTATCTGGAAACGAAACGGAATGTATGATTGGATATCACTCAGTATCCATTATATCGGATGCATTTTCAAAAAACATTAAAAGCTTTGATACAGAAAAAGCAATGAAAGCAATGGTTGCCACTTCAAATTTTAATGAATTGGGTAAACAATCATTCTCTAAAAATGGATTTATCAGTCTATCAGATGAACCAGAATCTGTTTCAAAATCATTGGAATATGCATACGATGATTTTTGTATCGGGCAATTTGCGTTGAACAGTGGAAATAACAAAAATGAATCAATCTATGAATTAAGGAGTTTTAATTTCATCAATAATTTCAATCCTGAAACGAAATTCATGCGAGCTAGAAGAAGTGGATTGTGGTATTCACCCTTTGATCCAACTGAAGTAAATTTCAATTATACAGAAGCAAATAGCTGGCAATATTCACTTTATGCACCTCATGCAGTTGGTGTTTTAACCGATTTAATTGGCGGAAAAGACTCACTATCAACTTGGTTAGATAAATTATTTACGACAAATTCATCACTTTCAGGAAGAGATCAAGTTGATATTACAGGATTAATTGGTCAATATGCTCATGGAAATGAACCATCACATCACATGGCTTATTTATACAATTATACCAATCAAGCTCATAAAACTCAATTCTATACGGATAAAATCATGAAAGAAATGTACACTACATTACCAGATGGATTGTCAGGCAATGAAGATTGTGGACAAATGTCTTCTTGGTATGTACTCAGTGCAATGGGATTTTACCAAATAGCACCAGGAAATCCATATTACGATTTTGGAAGACCATTAGCACAGCATGCCACTTTATTTTTAGAAAATTCTTCCCGTTTTTATATTGCAACGATTAACAATTCAAGCGAAAATAAATACATTCAAAAAATCACTTTAAACGGTAAAGAATTAAATCGTTTATATATTTCGCATGATGAAATAGCATCTGGAGGTGAAATCATTTTTGAAATGGGAAATAAGCCAAATACAAAAGTTGATGGATTCGAGCATTCACCTACAATTTCAACGGTTCCTGAATTATTTATCCCTGTTCCTTATTTTGTAGAAGAAAATAGAACTTTCTTAGATAAAATGACTGTTTCAATAAATTATCCACATCTAAAAGGAAAAGAATTTGAAATCAAATATACAATGGATGGAACCGAACCTACTGCAAATTCGAAAACATACACGAATCCTATTTCTATTACTAGCACTACCCTATTCAAAGCTGCTTTGTTTAATTCAACTTTAAAATCAAGCGGATCAACAGTTGAAAATAATTTTGTAAAAAGGGATGCTTCGATTTCTTTAGATTTGAAATCTACCTATTCAAATCAATATGCTGCAGGAGGAAAAAGTGCATTAATAGATGGTATAAAAGGAGGAACGGAATTTAGAACAGGAGATTGGCAAGGATTTGATGGTCAAGATTTAATTGCTGAAATTTCTTTTTCAACACCTCGAATTTTATCAGAAATTGGTTTAAGTTGTATACAAGACATGAAATCATGGATATTTTTTCCACAATCGGTAACCTATGAAATATCTACAGATGGTGTTAATTTTAAGACACTCACAATTGCTCTAAACACATCCAATAATGTAGGAAATCCTAATTCAAATTGGATTTTCAATTCACAAACCAATACAAACGAGCCTATTAAGAAAATAAGAATAAAAGCTAAAAGTTTTGGAAAATGTCCAAAAGGTCATTTAGGAGAAGGGTATAATACTTGGCTATTTGCTGACGAAATTATTATCCGTTGATAAGTTTTAGCTAGATTCGGATAAATGGTATTACTATTTGTTATTTAATAGATAAATTTACACCGATAAAAATTAAAATTAGAATTTAAAACTTTAAACAAAAAAAATGAAACACATTAATTTTTTATTTATTGCAATCACAATTTTTTGCACTTCTTTTTCAAGAGCAGATGAAGGAATGTGGTTCTTGATGAATATTGAAAGACTTAACCATAGAGATATGGAAAAAATGGGACTTCAATTAACTACAGAAGAAATCTACAGTATCAATCATTCTAGTTTAAAAGATGCGATTGTTCAATTCAATGGAGGTTGTACTGCTGAATTAATTTCAAAAGAAGGTCTAGTTCTTACAAATCATCACTGTGGATTCGATGCGATAGCTGAATTATCAACACCAGCAAATGATTTATTAACGAATGGATATTGGGCAGCAAATAGAAAAGATGAATTAAAACCTGCAAGTTTATATGTTCGATTTTTTGTAAGAATGGATGATGTTTCAAAACGTATTTTATCAAAATTAAATGATAAAATGACAGAAGAAGAAAGAAACAAAGCAATTAATGCTGAAATAGCTATCATTGAAAAAGAAAATAACGAAGGTGGAAAATATACTGTTTCAGTTCGTTCATTTTTTCAAGGAAATGAATTTTACTTTTTCGTATACCAAGATTTTAAAGATGTTCGTTTAGTTGGTAATCCTCCTAGCAGTATTGGTAAATTTGGTGGAGACACTGATAACTGGGAATGGCCAAGACATACTGGAGATTTTTCAATGTTCAGAATCTATGCAGATGCAAATGGAAATCCAGCTGAATATTCTTTAACAAATGTTCCATTGGTTCCTAAACAACATTTAAAAATAAACATCGCTGGAGTTAAAGAAAATGACTTCGCAATGATTTTAGGATATCCTGGTAGAACAAACAGATGGATGCCAGCAGGTGGAATTGAGCAAAATGTAAAATTCGCATACCCTGCTTGGGTTGAAGGTTCTAAATTGGGAATGGACAAAATGAAAGTTTACATGGATAAATCGGATGAAGTTCGATTAAACTATGCTGGAGCTTATGCTGGAATTGCTAATTACTGGAAAAATCGTCAAGGAATGATTGATGCTCTTTCAAAAGCTAAAACAGCTGAATTAAAAGCAATTCAAGAAGCTAAATTTGATAAATGGGCAAACAAAGCTGAAAACAAAGCGAAATATGGTAATGTTATTACAAACATTAATAAATTTTACGGATTAACGAATGAAAAATCTCGTCACGATAATTACCTTCAACAATTATTAAGAACAAGTGCATTTGGACCAATTTCAAGAACTTTAGGAAAACAATTAGAAATGTATGCTAAAGCTGATGCAGCAAAACGTGCTTTAATGTTGCCTGAACTACATGAAGTAATTGAAGAATTTTTCAAAAGTACCTATATGCCTGCTGAAAGAGATATATTAGTTGCTCAATTAAATTTGTATTCAACAAAATCTATCGGTTATGCTATTTGTCCACTGGTTGATAAATTAGGAAAAGAAAGTAATTTTGATTTCAATAAATATGTTAATGCGGCTTTCCAATTAAGTATTTTTACTTCTAAAGAAAGAATTTTAGCATTTTTAGATTTTCCAAGTGAAAACTTATTGATGAATGATCCAATTATGCAACTTTCATCTGAACTAATTAACCATTTAGGTTCTAGATCTGAAGCTATTATTGCAGCTCAGAATGATTTTGGTGCTTCTCTTCGCTTATTAGTAGAAGGTTTACGTGAATCTAAAATTGGTTCAATTAAATATCCAGATGCTAACTCTACACTTCGTTTATCTTATGGAAAAGTTCGTGCTTTACCTGCTGATAAAAGAAACGATGCGAAAGTAAACAACTATACTACAATGGATGGTATGGTGAAAAAATACAAAAAAGGTGATGCTGAATTCGATCTTCCTGCAAAATTAATTGAAATGAACAAAGCAAAAGATTATGGTCGTTTTGTTGATAAAGATGGATCTTTCCACGTTTGTTTCTTGACTGACAATGATATTACAGGTGGTAATTCTGGTTCTCCAGTATTAAACGGAAAAGGTGAATTAATCGGTTTAGCTTTTGATGGAAACATTGAAGCAATGGCTGGTGATGTTATCTTTGATCCTAAATTACAAAGAACAATCAACGTTGATATTCGTTACGTACTTTGGGTAATTGAAAACTTATCTGGAGCGAAACACATTGTTGCAGAAATGGATATTATTAAATAGACTTTAGATATAAGACTAAAAGACATAAGACTTAAAGACTTAGTAACTTTATTTTTTTAAAATTTTTTATATAAAAGCGACTTCTTTGAGGTCGCTTTTATGTTTGAATGAAATAGTATGTTTTGGCTAAAGCCGATTTGGGGTTTCATAATTAGGAATGGGCTGAAGCCACATTCATAATCAATAAAAAATAATAAAAAATATATTTTGATTGATTGATTGATTGATTGATTGATTGATTGATTGATTGATTGATTGATTGATTGATTGATTGATGTATTTGGTTTGGTATTGCAATTGTTGATATTTTGGTATCTTGATATTATCAATTAATTAGAGCGATTTAATTCAATTTGCCTCCTTCTTTAGAAGGAGGATAACAAATTTAAAAAATCATTGGCTTTAGCCAAAATTTTGGATGAGTATATAGAATCAGATAATATTTGAGAAAGATTAAAAGCTTTTCAACACCAATTCATAAGCTTCATTAATCTGAACAAAACGTTCGTGTGCAATCTTTTGTTGACCTTCACTTTCAGTCGAAAATTTATCAGGGTGATGTACCATAGCCAATTTTCGATATGCTGATTTCACCTCGTCTATTGATGCTCCTTTTTCTAATCCTAATACTTTAAAAGCTAATTCTATGAGTGTTTTTGAAGAAGTAAAAGACGAAGTTTGACTCTTCTGTTTCTTTTCTTCTTGTTTCTTTTTAGTTTCATAGTATTTATAAGTATTAAGCACTTTATCTAATTCACTTTCTTCTAGTTTTAATAAAAAGGCTAATTCTTTTAATAATAGATACTCACTTTCAATAATTTCACCGTCAATCATTGAAATTTTAGCTAAGAAATAAAGAATATGAGATTTCGTTGAGTAAATAGCTACATTTTTATCCAACCAAAGAGCAACAGCACTCAATTTTATTGGTTTACCATTGTAAAATTCATTTAATCGATCATCAAATAAAGAATAATGTTGAGGAAAATTCTCCATGAAATAATGACGCAAAAGATTCAATTTTAAACCGACATCTACTTTATCCATTTTTATCATTACGATTGCTAAACACAAATTAGCCTCAAATAATGTATCTCTGTTGTATGGTAAATCGATTTTAAAAACACCATTTTCAAGTGTTTTCAAGTCATATTTTCGTTTTTGATATAAAATATAATATATAATTAATACAATTGGTAAAAATAAAGCCATCCACAAAACCCATGCTGGATAATCTTTGATAGGGTCATTTGAACCTCCGTGAGTATGATTATAAGGAAAACTTAAAGAAACAAAAAGAGAAATCATATTTAATTGTTAGGGATTTTATTAATTAAAAGCTTTTTAAAACTAATTCATAGGCTTCATTGATCTGGACAAAACGTTCGTGTGCTATTTTCTGTTGACCTTCATTTTCTGTTGAAAAAAGATCTGGATGATGTATTTTTGCTAATTTTCTATAGGCTGATTTAACTTCATCTATAGTCGCTCCATTATTTAAATTCAGCATTTTAAAAGCACTGTCTAAAATAGAAGAAGTAAAAGATTGACCATTAGTTGTGTGTTTTTGTTTTTTCTTGAAATCATAATAAGAAAAAGTATTCAGTATACTCTCAAGGTCTTCTTCTTTTATATGTAAAAGTCGCGTCATTTCTTTTAGAAACGCCATTTCTATTGCAACAATTTCCCCATCTACCATTGATATCCCTGCTAAAAAATATACAACTTGAGTTCTTTTTCCATAATCAGTTACATATTTATTGATCCATTCTGCAACGGACGAAGGCTGAATAGGTTCGGATTTATAATACCCTGAAATTGTTTCTGAAAAATTGTAATAACTGTCATTAAAATAAGTCAATAAGAATTTTTTTATATAAAGGTGCTTTTTACCTGCATCTTGTCTTTCTTTTTGAATCATAACGGCAGCTAAACATAGGTAAGCTTCAAATAAACTATCTCTATTTAGTGGCAAATTTTGTCTAAAAACACCGTTTTGAACTTTTTTAAGTCTAAATTTTGAACGTTGATAATATAAGATTACTCCTAAAACAATTGATGGAATAATAAAAGCTAACACACCTTGAATTGTTGATAATTCACTCGGCTCTTCAATACCATTTGGAGTGATAATATATAAAACTTCATCTCCCTTAAAAATAGTATCCCCTCGTTGAAAGATGGAATCATTTATTTGAAGTAAAAATGAAATTAAATACATTTTGAACGATTAAAATTGATGGTCAAATATACGAAACTTTAATTCCTCTTATATCATTCTAAAAACAATATTATAACTACATTTGTTTTATTAAAATTTCAATCAACATTTAACATGAAAAACTACCTTTTTATATCAATATTAGTACTTCTTTCATCATGTGCAGTTCACACTGGAAACATTTCTTCCTCATCTATCGGCAGACCTGTAATTTATGAAGACATTGCAATTGGTGTAGTCGAAACCATTTCATTTTTTGGAATTGGAGGAAGTACAAAAGATGGACTTGCTCTAGAAGCTAAAAGAAGCTTAATAATAAGTAGACCACTAAAAATAAATGAAGAATATGCTAATTTTACTTTAGACTACAAAAGATCATTTTTGGCATCATTCACAAAAACAAAAGTCACAATGACCGCAGATGTGGTAAAATTTATTCCTGATTCTTTAAAAAATTCAATCATTGATGTTTATACCGAAACCTATAAAAATAAACTACTAGATAAAACTACTATAGTTCGAATTTTCACGACCGGAGATTCAATTTTATATGATCTTGAAAACGGAATAAATTCTAAAGGCACAATAATTTCTTTTGAACCGAATAACAAAGTCCGAATTTTATATAAAACGGAAATGAATGAATTTCGCACAAAGAAAATATCAATCAATAAAATTTTCACTAATTTAAAAGAAGTAAAAGGAATGAAAATTGGTGATGAATATATTAAAACTTTTTCTGAATCATCCTTTGAAGAATCAATTAAAGGCAACATTATCGCTTTTGGATTAAATTATTTTTATATCAAAGGATTTAATGGATATCTTGTAAAAGTAAAATACAAATCATAAGAATACTCCATTTCTTAATTCATTTTAATCTCATCACCATTCGGAACTTTCCCATTTCCGAAATTAAAAGGGAGTGTTTCTTTGTATAAATATTTTTTCTGAATAGATTCATAAGGACGATAAATATAATACACTTCGTTGTTGTAAATTTCAATTTTTTCAACATAACGATATTCCAACTGAATTTTATTCCCAAGTTTTCCTGTTTCAGTATCAAGGTGACGGATGTAACTATAGCCTGCAATCTCCATTACAGCATAAATTTGTCCAGTCACTTGATCTTGAATTAGTTTCTTTTTCCAACCTGTTTCTTTGGGATAATAATGATGAAAAATGGGAATACTATCCATGTCATTTCCAGATGAATTAAATCGTCTTAATTGATCTTTGTAGTAATCAAAAACAAAAAGAGTATCATTTCTATGAAACATAGGGGCATACAATTGTTTGTAATAAACAGAATGCGTGAAATAATTGGCTCCAACCCAAATTTCTGCATCAATTCCCGTTTCAAGCTCTTTGTTTTTTGCCCATAATTTTGTTCGAACATCCACCCATTTGTACTCTGACCGATATAATTCCATCATCAATTCATCCGTAATTTCTATAATTTTAGAATAAGTAGAATCCTCTTTATCGAAGGAATAATAACCGAAAGATGGATAATCAGGACTAAAATTTGAAAAAAACAACTTCGATTTGTTGGTATCTAAAATCGGGGCTAAATATTTTTTAAAATATTCTTTTGTCAATGTTGAAAGTGAAATTTTATTTTCGACAACTGAAACACCAAAAACATTCTCTTTGCAAACAATATGAGGATTACCTCTAAAATCACGAATCAACTCTTCAGCTGTCCCATTTATAACCTGTTCATTTAAAATCATTTCCTGATTCCATAACAATAATTCAGATCCTTTGCTTAATTTTTTAGGGTACGTGAGTAAAACAATACTTCCATCTTTTAAAATCTCAAAATCTGCAACACTTAGTTTTGAATTTCCAAAAACTACAGCTGGTTTTTTATTCAGTATAACAAAAACTTCTTCTAGTTGTTTACTTCTACTTAACGTCATTTTAATTTCTAATGTATCTACTTTTGCATCGTAAAAAACGTTTTCAGTAACATAACCAAATAATTGATGATTATATTGAAGTTCGTAAACTGAATCAATTGGTAAATCTAAAATAAAAACACCTCTTTGCCCTGATATCACAGAATATGACACAGAGTCGACTAAGACAGAAACATTTGCATTAGCTATCGGAAGTCCACTATTTCTTTCTACAATCTCACCTTTTATAATAAATGAATTTTGTGAATTCCCTTTAAAAAAGAAAACAAGACTAAATAGTATAATTAATACATATCTCATACGAAAAGATTACACCCTATTAATAAATCAATTTACAATAATCTTATACAAGATGAAAAAAAAAGTAAATTTCCATAAAAAAAGCTTCTTGAAAACACAAGAAGCTTTAAAAAATATATTAATTTAACTTAAACTTTTAAACACCATCCAAATGTATCTTCAATTTTACCTGATTTCAAATCATCTAAATAGTTTTTTACTTTATTTGAAAAAGTTCTTTCAGAAACTGGACTTAAATCTAATACTTCATCTCTAAACCCTAGACGAACAATATGAGCAATTGTTGCAGCAGTTCCAGCTCCAAATGCTTCAGTAATAGAACCATTTTTAATACCAGCCACAACTTCCTCTACAGAAACTTTACGTTCTTCTATTGGCATTCCCCAACTTTTAGCAACTTCAAGTACAGCACGTTTTGTTGTTCCTTTCAAAATTGTATCCGAATCTTCAGAAGGCGTTACTAAAACACCATTGATAACGAATAAAATATTCATTGTTCCAGATTCTTCAATGTATTTGTGCTCTTTTGCATCGGTCCAAACTAATTGGTGAAAACCTTGTAATTGTCCTTGTTTTGCAGGATATAAAGCTGCAGCATAATTACCAGCCGTTTTAGCAATACCAACACCACCTGAAGCAGCTCTTGTGTAATATTCTTCAATTTTAACACTTACTGGTTCAGTATAATAAGCACCAACTGGACAAGTAAAGATTACAAATTTGTATGTCTCAGAAGGTTTTACTCCGATAAAATCATCTGTCGCAAATATAAAGGGACGAATATATAATGAATAATCAGGTTTTGTTGAAATCCAATCACGTTCAATATCCACTAAACGTCTAATTAATTCAACAAATTGATCTTCAGGAATCGTAGGCATACACATACGTTCACATGAATCATTGAATCTTTTAGCATTTTGCTCAGGACGAAACATGAAAACATCACCATTTTCAGATTTGTTTGCTTTCATTCCTTCAAAAACAGATTGACCGTAATGAATTGCAGAAGTTGCAGGATTCAAAGATAAATTACCAAAAGGTAAAATTTCAGGTTGTTTCCATTCTCCATCAGCATAATCCATAACTAACATATGATCAGAAAAAACTCTTCCAAATGGAATGTTATCCCAGTCAACATCGTTGATATGAGACTGTTTTGTCAAAGTAATTTTCATTGTACTAGTGTCGTTTAACATATTCTTTTTATTTGGGTTCTGCGAATATAAAAAGAAACATTGAACCTTTCTAGTATTTTTATAGATTCATGAAAATAAATTTATTTAATTTTACCCTATAAATGAAATTTCCGAATGGAAAAAAGTAAAGAAATATTAAAACGATATTGGGGATTTGATGTTTTTCGTCCATTACAGGAGGAAATCATTGACAATTCTATATACGGGCACGATACTTTGGCTTTACTTCCAACGGGGGGAGGGAAATCTATTTGCTTTCAAATTCCTGGATTAGCACGTGAAGGCTTAACTCTTGTTATATCTCCACTGATTGCGTTGATGCAAGATCAAGTTAAAAACCTGACAAACAAAGGGATTAGAGCAAAAGAAATTGTGAGTGGAATGAGTTATCGAGAAATTGATTTAGCTCTTGATAATGCCCGTTTTGGAGGTTTTGACTTCTTGTACACATCACCAGAAAGATTAAAATCAAAACTATTTATCGAGCGATTTAAATTAATGAACATTGCTTTAATTGTAGTTGACGAGGCACATTGTATTTCTGAATGGGGACATGATTTCCGTCCTTCTTACCGAGACATAGCTGACTTAAGAGCTATTCATCCAAATGTTCCAATAATTGCATTAACAGCAACTGCAACTAAAGAAGTTCAAAAAGATATTATTGAACAACTACAACTAAAAAACGCAAAAGTTTTTGAAGGTTCATTTTTGAGAGAAAATTTATCTTATGAAGTTATTCATTCGAAAAATAAGACAACACAGATTCTTGAATATTGTGAACTATCAAAAGGTAAAACAGGGATAATATATTGCCAAACAAGAAAAAGTGTAAAAGACATTGCAAGACTTTTACATGCTTCAAAATTAAGTGTTGGTATTTATCACGGTGGAATGAATAGTGAGGACAGAAAACTGATGTTAGATGCTTGGTTAGAAGGAAAAATTGACACCATGGTAGCCACCAATGCTTTCGGAATGGGCATTGACAAACCAAATGTACGTTATGTCATTCACTATGAATTTCCAAACAACTTAGAAGCCTATTTTCAAGAAGCAGGAAGAGCAGGTCGCGATGGATTAGAGGCGAAATGTATCGCTTACTGGGAAGATTTAGACATAGAAAATTTAAAAGAACAAACTCTAAGACAATTCCCTTCTATTGAAACTGTTAAAACAACATACAAAGCACTTTGCAATCATCTTCGAGTTGCGTATGGATCAGGAAAAGAAGAAACATATCCTTTTGAAATAAAAGTATTAGCTGAAAAATTTAATTTAAACAATTCAGACACTTTTCATTCGCTTAAAATTTTAGAATTAAATAATGATTTAGTTTTCACTGAGAGTGTATTTCATCCAACTAAATTAAAAATTGCTATTGGAAACACTGAATTATACAGTTTTCAAATTAGACAAGAAAAACTTTCACCGATAATAACATTACTTTCAAGAAGTTATCCTGGAATCTTTGATCAATTTTTCGAAATCAATGAAAATGAATTTGCAAAACGATTAAAAACTACTGCTTTTCAGATTACGACACAATTAAATCAATTGGAACAATATGGAGTTATTGATATCACATGGCAATCTTCATTACCAACAGTCACTTTTGTTCACGAAAGATTACCTGATGATTATATCCGAATTCTTCCTGAAGCATACGAAAACAGAAAAGAATTAGCCAACAAACGATTAAAATACGCTTTAAATTACTTGAGAGTTTCAGTATGTAGACTTTCTCAACTTCTTGTTTATTTTGGACAGCCTGAAACCAAATGTGGAAAATGTGATATTTGCATTTCTGAAAAAAAAAATAATTATTCTACCTTAGAATTGGCAAATTCAATCCTTACTATATTGAGTGAACCTATGTCTTTATACAGTATTAGTTCTCAACTAAATAGTCAAAAAGAGGAGGTAGAAAATGCTTTAAGATATTTACTTTTAGAAGAAAAAATAAAATTTGAGTCACAAATGTTTTACTCAAACTCTTTAAAGAAAGATTAACCCTTCTTTAAGTCAAACATCTTAAGAATTCAACGATTAATCAACGATTTCAATTCGTGAACTTCTTTTTGTAGATCTTGAAGAGACTTTGATAAATCATTATCATCCATTCTCACTTCAGTTAATTCTGGAGAAATATAATTAACAAAACGCCACATTTCTAAAATATCATTCGCATGAACGAAATAAGGTTTATAAAAAGTATTTGTTGAACATAATTGAAAAGATTGAGCTGAATCTAACAAATTGTGAACGACTTTAAAAACTATTCCATCTTCTTTCGTTACAACAATACATGGAGTTGAACTTCTGATTGTCATCCAGTTCTGAACAAACTCAGCAACTACATAAGAACCTTCAACTACTGGAGGCATAGAATCTCCTTGAATTGGAAAAGATCTATATTTTTTATTTTTAGATAGGAAAGGTAAATGAAAAGTGGGTAATACTTTCAAATAATCAGGATCAGCATAACCAGAAGTATAACCTGCACTAGCCTTTAAAGTGACCATTTCTATTAACTCTTCTTCTTGATCATTCACCATCGAAGTTAATACGCGTAATTTTTGACCTTTTACATCAGCATATAAACCTTCATCGATTCTTTCTAATTCATTTTCAGAAAAATTCTCAAAATCTTTACGTACTAAATCATCGATAGGAACTTTATAATAATCACTAAAGGCAACCAAGTTTTCTAAATTAGGTTGAGCTACGCCATTTTCATAACCACTATAAGAAGAACGAGTTAACTTCAAATCCTGAGCAACTTCTTCTTGAGATTTCTTTAAACGCTTTCGAAGAATTTTTAGATTATTCCCTATTTCCATGACCTATTTTTATAAATATTCTGGAAAGATAATAAATTCTTAAATAATAAACAAGTTTTAGACTACAATTTAATCAAATAAGATTAATTATTGATAAAATCCATATTCCCACTTTTCATATTTCGATAAGCTTTTGCTAAGTATGCTAGTAAAATTCGCATAGTATCGAATGCATTCTCTGTTTCGGCACTTATTTCTTTTTTCTGTAAACGAAGTAGTAATTTCATATACAAAGCATGAAAAGCAATTTCTACGTGATTTTTATCCTTTAAATTTGATTTCTGTTTAAAATCCTCAATATTTGGCAATGCTGTTTCGAAAAGAGCTTTATATTTCTCATCATTCATTACATTTAATAATGTAGAATGTAAATAAGAAATTTCAACCATTACTTCGTTGATTTCATGTAAATGTCCTGTAATTTCTTTCTTTTCAGATTTCATATTACGAATCAAATCCGTATACCAAGTTGTATAATTTCCAATGAAAGAATTGTCTGGCAATTGAGGCTTTACATAATTTTCAATAATCGTATCTAAATCAAACTTATAAGCTCGAATTACATCTTCAATTTGGTACATATATAAAATGTACTCCGCAATATTTTCTTTTAGTTTTTGTTGAGCTACCAGCATTGTATTTTACAGGAAATTATTTTTTACCTAATTCTTTTTTGATTTGATTCTCATTTTGATTCAAATATGCAGTAAATTCTTTTGTTACATTCATAGAAGGATTAATGTAATTAAACTGTCCTCCTTTTGCATATATCAATAAGATATCAATACCATGTTCTAAACAATATTTTTTACTGAAACTTTCGATTTTATTCCCGATAACCTCTAATTTCTTCATTGTTTCTTGTTCTAGCTTGGCTCCTTCAACTTGTTGATATTGCATAATTTCAGCTTCCATTTTTTGCAAGTTCTCTTCATAACCTTTCATATCATCTTGAGATAATTCATTGTTTTGAGCTCTTTTAGAATACATTTCAAGATATGATTGACCTTCAGCTCTTTTTTTCTCAATAATAGCATTAAAAGCTAATTGTTTTTTCTGTACAATTTTATCTTGTTGTTTGTAATATTCAAAATTTAATTTCATACTATCTTGATCATAATAGGCAATTTTCAACTCTCCAATTTTTTGAATTTCTACATGAGGAACTGTATTTTCTACGACCTTATCCTTATCTTGTTTTTTATCTCCACAAGAAACAATTACCAATCCTATTAAAGCTATTTTTAAAGTTGTAAATTTTGACATTGTATTGTATTTTATTTAGTATTATTAATTTCTTTAAATGATTCACTCCAATCTGAACGCATAGCGACAAATCTATCTAAACAATTTTTCAATAAGTTATCATTAACCATCTGAACTAATTCATCCAAACCATTTACATCATGTTCACCTATTTTATATATCTGCTCAAATTGACCCAATTCAATTTTAACAACGTATTTCGCGTTTAAATGAAAAATCTGAATAGTATACCTAGGATGTGGTATGTTTGAAACTAATCTCATAAAAAATTTTTACAAAAATAATAGAATTGATTAGAAAACGTTGAATGAATATGAAAAACTTATCATTAAATAAGAATTTAGGGACATTTATATCAAAAAAAAAGACACTCTATCAAAGTGTCTTTATATATTTTAAAACTTTTCGCGATTGTTAGGCAATCACTAGATCTAAATCTTCGTAAATTTTAAATTCAAAAGGAACTTTGACCATGTAAGCATAATCTTGTCCAACTTCGTACATATCCTCATCAGTTTCACGGTATAACCATTCTACTTTAACATCAGATCCGTTTTCAGAAAGTTCATTCAATTTATATAAAAGGAATAAAATTCTTTTAGAAGACGTGATGTTAAAATACTCTAAATCAATGATTACTGTAGTTTTTTTTGACGGAGATAAAATATAAGAGTCAAACCAAGTTAAGATCGGTCCCCAAAACTCATCTGGTTGATCTGGAATAGAACGACCTTTAATTTGCATTACTCCAGACTCCTTATCAAAATTGATATATGGAGTTTGAAGAGAAGAATTTATTAATAGTGTTTCCATTTATAAAGTTTAGTGAATGCAATTTCCTAAATTAATTTAATATAAAATATTTTATTCTACCAATAATACTTTTTTATAGACGAATATACAAAGTTTAGGAACTAAATAAAATCAATCTCTTTAAAATGATCATTTTGTTGATTCTTCTGTATGTTTTATTACGTAATCTGCTAAGCTAGCAATAGGGTACTGAACTAATTTAATCAATTTAATATTGTTTTTAGTTAAGATTTCAGATAATATATTTTGATTATAAAAACCATAACTACCTATAATACTAATTTTTTTTACCTCATCATCTATAAACGTTTTAGAAATAAATAATTGAATATTATCTTCGTGTAGTTCTTTCATCTCCAAATAAACACTTGACAAACCATTAACAATCAATGATATAGAGCTTAAATATAACTTCCCATTAACACCGTAAACCTGACTAAGAACCTCACTCCTATCCCCTAAAATAGCTAACAATGAGATCATCAATGAATCTGAAAAATCAGAATTCAAATACCTTGACAACAATGTCTTACCAAAATAATAACCACTTCCTTCATCCCCCAAAAGATACCCTAAACCACCACTTATTTTTGTTATTTGACACCCATCAAAATGACATGCAACAGAACCTGTTCCAAGAATAGCGACAACCCCCTCTTTATCACCTAAAGTTGAATGACAAGCACCTAAAACATCTGAAAAAACTTGAACATTTACAAATCCCCATTTTAAGAAATAATCAGAAATAATTGATTTATTGTCTTCATTTAAACAGCCTGCACCATAAAAATGAATCCTTGATGTTTTCAATTCTTCTCGTGAATTCCAAAAAACTAAAAACTCTTCAAAAAAAGATTCTCCCCAATTAGATGGATGAAATGATTTAGTGGTAAAAAAATGTTTCTCAAGGTTTTTATCGACAAAACACCAATCGGTTTGTGTTCCTCCTGAATCAGCTACTAGAATTGTATTATTCATAGCGGAAAATTAATAAAAATAAATTAATATGGTAGCAATAATTTTATTAAAAAGTAACCGTCAACAAATCTAAAATACTTGAATTATCGCTGACCGATTTAGAATAATTTACTTGATCCTTATCGGATTCATCATATAATCCATCTGGTCTACTTTCTAAATCATTAGATGACTTATCCGATTTAGAAAGATTCGAAATCATTCGTCCTTCCATATTTTTATTTTTTAAAGTTAGAGAAGCTCGAACCGGTGATTTAGCTCCTACAAAAGCAGATGCAGAATTATTTAAACCAGCATTAAGAACTAATTTCTCTTCTTCTTTAATTATTTTTTGATCAAATTCAGGTGTTGATTCTACTTTAACATCACTTTCAATTAAAGAAACTTCATTATCCATTTGATTTTCACTATTAACAACTGTATTCAAGTTTTCCTTTTCTATTGAAGTGCTCTTAACTTCTTTTAAAGAACTTTCCATTTCTTTTGAACTCGAAGTTGCTTCATCCAATTCACTAAAAGATTTTTCATTTTTAGCAATCGACGAAACTTCTTTTAATTCGCTTTTATTAGATATTATTGGATACGCCATAAAAAATAAAATACATGCCGCAGCAATTTGAAATAATGGTCGTTTATAAATTGGTTTTTCTTTTGGGTAAAGTGCTGTTACAACAGAAGAATTCCAGATAATAGAACCTTTGCCGTGTTTTTGATCAAACAATGCATCTAAACTTCTTTTTGTTTCCGGCCTAACATTTTCTGTTTGTTGCTTTTTCATCAATTCAACTTCCAGGAAAACATTTTTCATTTGGTCAAATTCGTCCTCATTCGAACACCATTCGAGTAATTCAGTTCTTTCATTCGTAGTCAATTCTACAAATGATTTATTCAAAACTATATCTACTAATTCCTTATCCATAACTCAACGATTTAAAGTTGGATTAAATTCTTTTAAACTCTCTGCTAAATATTTTGTCGCATAAAACAATCTTGATTTGACTGTTCCTTCGCTAATCTCTATAACCTCGGCAATCTCTTTGATAGAAAGCCCATCTTCGTGTCTTAACGAGAAAACTTCTCTGTGTTTTTCATCTAAATCAGCCAAACAATTTTGAAATGAATTTTGGAAAAACATATCAGAAACTTCATTCAGAACATTTGAATTCTGATCAGAAACTGCATAAGAACTATCCAATCCATTCGACGTATTCTTTCTTACCTCTTGCTTTTTATACTCATTTTTACACATGTTATTCGCAACTGAGAAAACCCATGTTTTAAAAGATCTTGTACTATCAAAAAGCTCTGGTTTGTTAATAATCTTAGCAAATAAATCGTGAACAAAATCTTCTGCTTTTTCACGATCTTTCCACATCATACGCATAAAATAAGTAAGCAACGATTTAGCATAGCGTACATACAATTCATCGAACGCACGCTTGTCACCTCGAGAAATGCATTGCATCAACTCCTCGTCACTCATTTTTTTATGTTGCGGTCCGAATAAACGCATCAATATGATTTTTTAATTTTTTGGACTTGATCATATTTCTTGCATTGAACTGATACTTTGTCCAAAGCTTCATCTATTTTCTTTACGTGTTCGAAATTCTTTTGTTGAGTATAAAAAGATCTTAATTGCAATAACATTGGCAAATAGTTCGACGATATTTGTTTTGCTTTTTCATTTAAAGAAGAATATACTAATTTCTTTTCTAACACTTCATTCCATAAATAATCATTTTTATAAAAATTATTAAAAGCAGAAGAATGATATTCAAAAACTAATCCAACGACAAACAATTTATTCGTCATTCCTTGAAAATATTCTTTTGGTGTTGTCAATGAAATAGAAATAGATTTAGACTCATTATGAAGACAAAAAGAATCTAAATAAGCAACATCAATCACTTTACTTTTAGGCAATACAAACCCTTTTTTCTCTATACTAATTCGATATTCATTGCTTTGAAGAAAATCCAAAGATATAAGTTCCACATCTGGCCGAACATTTTTTATAAGTTGCAAATATTCACACGAATAGGTGTCATCAAATCCATGTGTAATTAACGTTCCATTTTCTGGAACTGACAACAATAAGTCAGTTGAATAACTTAACATATCATCTGAAATTCGATTTACATCTTTAATTTTCTTTAAATAAAGAACAGTATTTACAGAATCTTCTTTTATAATAAAGTAAGAAGACATTTGAATTTGAACATCAGTATTGTTAGGCTTTAATTCGTATGCTTTAAATAAATGTGGAGCAAGTTCTACCGAATAATTTCCTGCTAAGTATTTATAAAAATGGAATTCAAAAGATTCAGGAGCGTAAGTTTCAAAATAAGTAACTGCTTGATCCATTTGCAATTGCTGTTCATCTGATGGCGAACGTTGATTGAGTTGATTCGACGATTTGAATTTAAGAGAAGAAAAACTACTTGACATTACTTCAGTCGATGATTTAGAAGTTGCAGCAGAAGGACTAGCTCTAACTTCTTCACTAACCGACATTTTTTTTGAAGAAACTCCCCCTTTCTTTACCTCTTCATTTATCATTTTATTCTTTTCCTTCAAAGAAGATATTGAATCTGTGACTTCTAAAGGTTCAGAAACATAATTAAAAGGGGTAGAATTTGAATTTGTAGCGGGAGAAGCAACATTAGTGTTTACAGAATTTTCCTTCTCATTATTTTGAGAGTAACTGAAATTTGAAAAAACACTGACAAGAAATATAAAAAATATTCGCATTTTTTTTTGAATTTTACGACTGTACACATCAAATATACAAAGGTTCAATTGAAATTTAGAAAAAAGAGAAAAAGATTACGAAAAAAGATTCAACCAGCTTAAAACAACCTATAAAAAACTATAAATCAACCTATTAAATAAATTAATTTACAATATCAGAAGCAAAAAGAAATTTATTAGGAGAGACTAAACTTGTTTTAACAGCATACATAACAATTCCAGCCGTATTTTTAACTCCCAATTTCGACATTATGTTTTTACGATGTGTATTTATTGTATGAGTACTTAGAAAAAGTTGTTCAGCAATTTGTCCATTGGTCATTCCATCTGAAATTAAAACTATTACTTCCAATTCTCGAACAGATAACATGATCGGCTCACACGTGAAATTTTCAAAATCAATATCATTCACATCAATTGAAGCTCTTTGAATTGTTTCTAGAATTTTACCACAAAAGAATTTATTTCCTTTACTTGTTTCTACAACGGCATCGACTATTTCTTGAATATCACAATCTTTTTTAACATAACTCATTACTCCAGATCTCAATGCATCAACAAGAGTTTGAGCTGATTGAAGTGGAGTTATTGCTAAAAATTTAATTGTATTATTTGTAGATAAAATGGTGTGAACAACATCAATATCAAAATCTTCTGAAGTGTAATCTAAAACAACAACATCTGCACCAAAACTTTTGATTTGATCTTTTAATTCTTGACTACTTCTAGCTTCACTGACAATTTCAAGTTTTTTTACAGACGAAAGTATAGCTCTTAAGCCAGCTCTTACTAAGTCATTACTATCAGCTAAAATAACACGCATCTTATTTAGAATAATTTTAAACAAGACAAATGTACGAAGACTAATTGAAATAAATCAACTTCTGATTAATTAATTCTTTTTACTTTAATATAAAAATTAGGATCAATGGCTAACTCTTCTTTTTTCTTTAATTTGATATCTATTTTTGTCCAATTTTCAGTAGGGGAAATCCATTTTCCATTTTTTAATTTCACTTTTAAATTAAATCCTTTAACACAATCTGTCCAACGACATAAAAGCACATTATCTTCAACTTTATATTCTAATTTAGGAATATCAACTGTTCGGAGGTATTGATCAAATAGAAGAGAACAATCAATTCCAATTTTCGTATTAATATATTGCTCAATCTCAAATGTAGTCACTGTTTTATGATAAAAATCTTCATTCAAACCTCTTAAAAGCAGTCTAAATTTGTCATCATCTTCAATTAGTTGACGAATAATATGAATTAAATTACTTCCTTTCGAATACATATCCCCGCTCCCCTCTTTGTTCACTCCATATTGGCCAATAATTGGGATATTATTAGAAATAGATCTTCTGAGACCATTTTGATATTCATTTCCAGCTTCTATACCAAATTGACACATTGTATAGATCGTTTCTGAATAGGTTGTAAATCCCTCATGAACCCACATATCTGCTATATCTTTTGTCGTAATATTGTTCCCGAACCATTCATGACCACTTTCGTGTACTAAAATATAATCCCATTTATATCCCCAACCAGAACGAGAGAGGTCTGTACCAAGATATCCGTTTTCAAAATTATTGCCGTAAGCAACCGCACTTTGATGTTCCATACCTAAAAATGGAGCTTGAACAAGTTTATAGCTATCTTCATAAAAAGGATAAGGTCCAAACCAATGTTCGAAACATTTCAGCATTTTTGGAACTTGCTCGAATTGCTTTTTAGCTTTTTCTAAATTATAGTCTAAAACCCAATAATCACAATCTAGAGATCCCTTTTCACCCATATAAAGCTCACCCCAATGAACATATTTGCCAATATAAGGAACAATATTATAATTATTAATTGGATTTAAAACTTCCCAAGAAGAAGAAACAAAACCTTTAGAATACTCTTTAACTTCTACTAAACGACCATTCGAAACACCAACTAAGGTATCTGGAAGAATCATTGTAAAAGTAACTCCGCTATCAGGCTCATCACTTTGATGATCTTTACACGGATACCAAACACTAGCTCCTAATCCTTGACAAGCAACTGACATCCAAGGACGATCCATTTTATCTTTTGACCAAATCCAACCACCATCCCAAGGTGCTCTCACTGCTTCCCGAGGTTTTCCAGAATAATAAACGACAATACTTTGTTTTTTATCCTTGAGTTCAATTCCTGAAAAATTTAAATGAAATACATTTTCTTCTCTAATAAATTTCACAAGTTTGCCTTCAAAGCTAACTGAATCGATTTGCATAGGTTCCTGTAAATCGATTTGCATGAAATTTGACTTTTCAAGAACTTCAAAATAAATAATATTTTTCCCTTTAATTGTTTTTGAAGCGAAATCTGGCTGAACAGTTAAATCATATCGAATTAAGTTCCACCAGGATCTTTCAGAATTTATAGTTCCACGTAAAGTATCTTGATCGGTTGTTTTTTTTTGAGAGAATGAAAAAAGAGGAAATAGAAAAAGAAGAAAAATAAATTTCATTTTATATAAGAATTAAAAACTCAAAAATAAGAACAATTATTAATGAATTATTAAGATTTCTTTTTAAAAGTCTAAATCACAAAATAATGATCCTAAATATTGAATTATTAGCTAAAAAACGGGAACAAAAACACGTTATTTATTACTCGTCATCTTAAATTTCCCAAAACTTTTAATGCATCAAATTTATTTTACACGAAGTATTTAATATATGTTGCTCTTATTTTATCCTATTAATTCATTTTTCATTTTCAAAATAAAAGGGTCCAACTTTTCAAGTGTAACGTGATCCATGACTACAATTTTGTACCAAAGTGGATTATGATGATTATCAGGTATTAAACCAAATTCATTTGCCATTTCTGTTGAAATGAATTTTTCTTTAATTGTCACAATGTTAGAATCTGGATGTCGATAAAAGTCAACTTTTAATTCATTTAATTTTTCACAAAGATAGTCTGTTCTTTTCTGAAGAACGAAAATCTTCTCGTTCCATCCATTAGGTCCATAAGTTGACAAAATCATCCAAATAGCAATTGCATTTGCTCCAGACCGACTTCCAATTAATGTACAATCTTCTCCTTCAACATAACTTGCTTCTTGTGTTGTAGTATACTGAATTAAATTTTTTCGAGCTATAAATATTCCTGTTCCGTATGGAGCTTGTGCCATTTTGTGAGCATCTAAAGTAACAGAACTAACATTCGGATTTTTAAAATTCACATGGTTATCATGAAGTTTCGAAAACGGGTAATAAAACCCTCCAAATGCCCCATCAACGTGCAGTTTAAAATCCGACTTTTCTTCTTTTAAAACATTTACATATATATCAATATTATCAACAGAACCGAACATAGTTGTCATCATATTAGAAACTACGATGAAATATTTCACACCTTTTGATTTAGCTTCTGAAACTGTTTTTAAAACCGATTCATGAGATATTGATCTTGAATCAAAATCAACTTCCACTTTAAAAATTGGGATGCTTAATAAGTTAGCCCCTTTATCCATTGAATAATGACTATCCACACTACAAATGACAGCTATTTCAGAATTCAACGCACTCTTCTCACATTTAAAATAATTTCGATACATCCAAATTGCTTGAATATTTGCTTCTGTACCTCCGGAAGCAATATACCCATCAAATTCTTCTGGATATCCTTTTAAAATAGCGTCAGAACAGATTGAAATAACTTCTCTTTCTATTTCTTGAGTTCCAACAAAAAAACTTTCAGAACTACCCAAAGTATGACAACCAATATGATTTGGATTTAAAAGGAACGAAGCTAAAAAAGGTACCTCAGATAAATCAAATCGATCTTGATTAAATACTTTTTCATCTAAAATAGACGCAGGTAATCCAATTACAGACTCATTTTTATAATTTACATTTTTATTTAATGCCTTAAAAATTTGTTCTTTGATTTCTTTCTGACTTTTTTTTACCCAGTTCATATTTTAATCACTTTTATAATTAATAAAATTAAGTTAATAAAGTGTTGTAGAAAATGACAATTATCAGTTTGATATCGTAGATAAAACAGTGATAAATTAAATTTAACGATTGCCTTGAATAAAATGAGAAGGAGTTTGACCAGTATGTCGTTTAAAAGCAATATTAAAAGATGATTTAGATTTAAATCCAACCATTTGACTTTGAGCTTCAATCGTATAATTATTCTTTGTCAATAAAATTTGTTTAGCCTCTTCTATTCTGTATTCATTTACAAAATGAACAAAACTTTTGTTAAAATCCTGATTAATAACTTGAGAAAGATATTTACTATTGGTATTTAATCTTTTAGCTAAACTAAAAATATTTAAATCTTGATCAAGATACGGTTTTTCAGATGACATGATTCCCAGTAATTCTTCTTTAATTTTCTGAAAAACAAGAGCTTGTCCTTCAGGCAAAACTTTATCTTTGATTTCATCGTCAATCTCAGGCTGATCATCAGATTCAGAAAAAGAAATACCTTTCTGTTTTAAAGCATTATGCCCAGTATAAATAATGTAAATAAAAATAATTAATCCGAAAAAAATATTGGTTATGGTACTCATGAATTTATTAATTGAAATCACATAACCATTTTTTGAACTTAAACCTTCTTTAAACTTAATTTTAGGAATGTAAAAAGTTTTATTATCTATCTTTTCAATTTTAAATTGTCCATTAAGTGATTTATTAGAAAACCCTTCTAAAGTTACTTTATCACCCGTTTTTATATCCAGTTTTTTTAACACCTTAACTTGCATAAAATTTGAATAAGATGAAATTGATTGCACCTTATCTTTTCTTTCTCCATCCAAATTATTAACAACAACAATACCAATTATAAAAACAATATACCCCGAAATCATCACTTTAATCCATGATAGATCTACCTCTTCAGAATATGAATAAACTTCTGCAACCTTTTTTTTATACGTAATAAAACTTTTTACAGATATGTATATATAATAAACATTTTGAATTAAAAAAACAGGGATTAAACAAATGATTACTAATGAAGATAAGATATCAATAAACAATTTATTTTTCGTCAGGATGAAAGCTATTCCAAAAACGAATATTAAAACAGAAGAAATAATTGCAGGATAAAAATGAATAATCGTTTTTCTTTTCTGTTTGTAAGACATTAACTTCCTTATATATAGCCACATAAGAGGAGTTGACAAAAGGACGAGTGGAATAATAAAAAAAACAACTACTAAGTTTAATAAAACAATTTTTAAATGTAAATCAATTATAAAAAACAAAAAAACGATCGAAGAAAGAACAAGTAAATAAGAGATAAAATATCTATTATCTATTGCCGTATTTTTTTTCAAGGAAGATATTTGAAACGCATAAAATAAACCAACAAAACATGTTAGAATACTTATGATGTTATATATCGAAAAACTTATATCCTCCATAAAGAATGAATCCTCTTATTTTTTTGAACTAATATAGGGTTTATAACTGAACAACCTAAAATTAATTTTAAATTAAACTACATCAATCGCATTTTCAACTTTTTCTTTGATGATCGCGATATCTAAAACTTCTTTCATTGTTTTTACATAATGAAATGTCAAACCTTTTAAATATGATTCTTTGATATCCTCAATATCGTGTCTATTTTTCTCGCAAAGAATAATTTCTTTAATACTTGCTCTTTTAGCCGCTAATATTTTTTCTTTGATTCCTCCTACAGGTAAAACTTCACCTCTCAGTGTAATCTCACCAGTCATTGCTAAATTCTTTTTGACTTTACGTTGTGAAAATAAAGAAGCCAAAGAAGTCAACATTGTAATTCCTGCACTTGGCCCATCTTTTGGAGTTGCCCCTTCAGGAACGTGAATATGTACGTTGTAATTATCGAAAACCTCTTGTTTTAAATCAAACCAATCACTATGTGCTTTCAAGTATTCTAAAGCAATAACAGCTGATTCTTTCATTACATCTCCCAAATTTCCTGTTAAAGTTAATTTCCCTTTTCCTTTCGTTATAGAAGATTCTATGAATAAAATATCACCACCGACACTCGTCCATGCTAAACCTGTAACAACTCCGGCAACACTATTATTATCATATTTTGTTCGTCCTCTTCCAGCTCCTAAAATTTTGAAAATATCTTCTTTTGAAAGTTTGATCGTAAACTCTTCTTCCATAGCAATTTGTCGTGCTCTGTTACGAACTAATTTCGCCACTTTCTTATCCAATCCACGAACACCTGACTCACTTGTATATTCTTCAACCAAATGCTCTAACAATTTAGTATCTATCGAGAAATCAGATTTTTTGATTCCGTGTTCTTCAATTTGTTTGGGTAAAAGGTGTCTTTTTGCAATTTCAATTTTTTCTTCGACTGTATAACCATTTACTTCAATAATCTCCATACGATCTCTTAAAGGCCCCGGAATTGTCGATAAATTATTTGCTGTAGCAACAAACATAACGCGAGATAAATCGAATTCTGTTTCTACATAATTATCGTAAAATTCATGATTTTGTTCTGGATCTAAAACTTCTAACATTGCAGAAGAAGGGTCACCATGATTACTTTTACCTAATTTATCAATCTCATCTAAAACAAAAACTGGATTTGAAATTCCTGCTTTCTTAATGTTTTGAATGATACGTCCTGGCATCGCTCCAATGTATGTTTTTCTATGTCCTCGAACTTCTGATTCATCGTGAACACCACCTAAAGACATTCGAATATATTTTCTACCTAAAGCTTCTGAAATTGAACGTCCTAATGAAGTTTTACCAACACCTGGAGGACCATAAAAACATAAAATAGGTGATTTCATATTTCCTTTTAACTTCAATACAGCTAGGTATTCTAAGATTCTTGTTTTCACATCTTCTAAACCATAATGATCACGGTCTAAAATTTTAGCAGCTCTCTTTAAATCTAATTTATCCTCTGAATATTCACCCCAAGGAAGTTCTAAAATTAAATCCAAGTAATTCAATTGCACCGAATATTCAGCTCCTTGTGGATTCATTCTTTTGAAACGATCTAATTCTTTGTAAAAAAGCTTTGAAACCTTTTCGTTCCATTTTTTTGCTTCTGCTCTTTTATTCATATCAGTAACATCCTGTTCTTGCGGATTATCACCTAATTCTTCTTGAATCGCTTTAATTTCTTGATTTAAAAAGTATTCTTTTTGTTGCCGATCCATATCTTTTCGAACTTTCGAACTGATTTCATTACGCATTTCTAGCATTTGAAGCTCCAAAGAAAGGTGTTCCATCACTTTAACAACTCGCTTTTTCATATCCAATTCTTCTAGCATTTCTTGCTTTTTTATAACATCTGCATTCATGTTAGAAGAAATGAAATTCACCAAAAACGTTGGACTATCAATATTTCCAATAGCAAAAGACGCTTCAGATGGAATGTTCGGACTGTCTTTTATAATTTGTAAAGCAGATTCTTTGATTGAAGTAAACATTAAATTCAATTCTTTGTTGTTTTTAACAACTTTTTTCTCCTTAATCATCTTTACTCTAGCGACCAAATAAGGCTCACTTTTAACAGCTTCCACCATTTCAAAACGACGTTTCCCTTGAATAATAACGGTTGTACTTCCGTCAGGCATTTTCAGCATTCTTATTATTTGGGCAACTGTACCAATTCTGTACAAATCTGAGAATTCTGGTGATTCTTCATCTTGATTTTTTTGAGAAACTACGCCGATTATTTTAGATCCTTTATTCGCTTCTTGAATCAATTTTATTGATTTATCTCGTCCAACTGTAATCGGAATGACTACTCCAGGGAACAATACATTATTACGTAATGGTAAAATTGCTAATTCTTCTGGGTAGTCTTGAGAATTCATATTTTCTTCTTCCTCAGCTGTAATCAATGGTATAAATTCCGTCTCGGATTCTCTGGTTCCACTTAATTGTAATAATGAATTGTCAAATAAATTGCTCATGCTATACTTATCTTATTTTTTAACGTCAATGTGTCAGTTCTATTGACAGCTGTTTTTTTAGTTACTTCCTAAAACTACTATTTTAGAATGATGATGATACTTTTCAATTGTCGTGCCATTGGTGGTTGACTGCTATTTTGTCATTTATTTTTGGATTATATATCTTGGGGGGGATGATTGGGAGGAGGGATGGGTATGGAGCGTATAAGGCATGCCTTAGGCCTACGACGTACATCCAACGATAAACAAAACGTATATCAAAACGTAAAAACGTACGTAAAAAAAATAATACCAACGAAATAACCAAAATAATTCGATTTACGTTGTTGCTATATATTTCAATATTTTAATTTCGTCTTCGGACAATTCCAAACCTCTTCTATTCATCATGTTGTTTGAATATTCAATTGCTTTATCAAATTTAAATGGTACTGTTCCTTCAGGCCCTCCCCATGTAAATGAATCGACTAATTTATTCGGAAATCCTGCACCGTAAATATTTGCTGAAACACCTATTACTGTTGCTGTGTTGAACATTGTGTTGATTCCGCATTTACTGTGATCACCCATGCAAACTCCCATGAATTGTATGTCTGTTTGTTCTTCTTTTTTTGTTTCGTAGGAATAGGTTCTGATTAAACCGTAATTATTTTTCAGGTTGGATGTATTGGTGTCGGCTCCTAAATTACACCATTCTCCTATTAGTGCATTTCCCAAAAAGCCATCATGACCTTTGTTGGAAAACGCTTGAAAAACAACATTATTTACCTCTCCTCCTACTTTACAATGTGGCCCTAATGTTACAGCTCCATATACTTTTGTTCCTAATTTTAAAGCACTGTGTTCGTTCATTGCTAAAGGACCTCGAACGATTGAACCTTCCATTATTTCAGCGTCTTTTGCTACATAAATTGGGCCCGTTTTGGTGTTTAAAATTGCTCCTTCCACAATTGCTCCTTCCTCTAAAAATATTTGATTAATGTCACCAATTATTAAATTAGAAGAGGATATTTTTTGAGAAATTCTTCCAGCTGTAATTAATTTAAAATCATGAATTAAAACAGCTTCATTTTTTTGATATAAATGCCATCGTTGAGAAATCACGATTGGTTCTTCTCCTTTAAATTCAACAACTTTTGAAGCATTTCCAATTTTTGCTAGCCAGTTTTCTCCAGACATTAAAACTTCATTTTCTGAAAGATGATAAATCGCTGCTACCATGTCTTCATTTGGAATCACGGATGCATTTACTTCAATCACATCTTCATTTGAAGAAGGAAACTTTCCAGCTAAATATTCTTCTGTTTTAAAAGTAATGATGGCATCAGACAAAATAAACCTCCATCTTTCATCATTTGTAAAAATCCCCATTCTTAAATTTCCTACAGGTCTAGTTAACGTTAATGGAGCGAAACGAAGATGTAAACTATTATCGTGAAGTTGAATATTCATTTTATATCAATTTTGAAAAATTAGTGTTATTCTTTTATTAAAATATCTGAAGTTGATTTTTTAGAAATTGCATATAATCCGCCAAATGTGATTAATCCATTGACTATTAATAATTCGTTTCCAAATTCATATCCAAATAAATATTCTTTCGAATTAATTGATAGATAGTAACATAAAATCGGTGCAAGAATACAAATAAATGGAACTAGAATTTCGATTAAATTTCTTTTCGTGAAAATTCCAAAAGAAAATAAGCCTAATAATGGTCCATAAGTAAAGGAAGCAATCTTTAATATCATCTTAATTAAATCATTTCCTGGATTAGCATCGACATATTGTTGAGTTAAAATAATAATCAGAAAAAACAGGAGTGAAAACCCAATGTGCACATACAATTGATATCTCTTTTTTTGTTTTTCTTCTCTTTTCGAAAAATTCAGGAAATCAATACAAAACCCTGTTGTTAATGCTGCTAGAGCACTATCAGCTGACGCATATGAGGATGCCGTAATTCCAAGTAAAAAGAAAACACCAGCTACTGTTCCAAAACTTCCTAAAGCTAAAGTTGGAAAAACATGATCTGTAACAATTGCATCATTTTTCATTGGTAAAAGAATACCTTTTTCATTGGCAAAAACATATAAAGCACCACCAAGGATTAAAAATAAGAAATTGACAAAAACAAGCACTGTAGTAAACGAATACATGTTTTTCTGAGCATCTTTTAACGATTTACAGGTCAAATTTTTCTGCATTAAATCTTGATCTAAACCAGTCATAGCAATCGCCAAAAACATTCCTCCAAAAAATTGCTTAGGAAAATAAATAGGTGATTTAAAATCATCAAAAAAGAATATTTTCGTCATTGAATCACCTGCTAAACTTTTTGTAGCAGAAATTTTATCAAACAAACCAAACAGATTAACATTCAAAGCATTTGCTATAACAACTGTACAAAGTACAACAGCACTAATCAAAAAGAAAGTTTGAAAAGTATCTGTGTAGACAATCGTTTTTATTCCTCCTTTAAAAGTATACACCCAAATTAATGCAACAGTTGTTAATGCGGTAACCCAATACGGAACACCTAAATCTTCAAAAAGAAATAATTGTAATACAAATGTAGCTAGATACAAACGAATGGCAGAACCTAGGGTTCTTGATAAAATAAAAAATGCAGCTCCTGTTTTATAACTTACAATACCAAAACGATCTAATAAATACTCATAAATTGAAATTAAATTCATTTTGTAATAGAGTGGCATTAATACTTTTGCTATCACTAAATATCCTAAAACATATCCTAAAACAATTTGAAAATAAGCCATACTTTCAATCAAAACTTTTCCAGGTACAGAAATAAATGTCACTCCAGAAAGTGAAGCTCCAATCATACCAAAAGCAACCAAATACCAAGGACTTTGTTTATCACCAGTGAAAAAAGTATCTGAATTTGCATTTCTTGAAGTAAGGATTGAAATTAAAATCAATACTGCAAAATACGCAACAAGAACTGTAATAATTAACGTTGAAGTCATATGTTTTTTTTTCGAAGTGTAAATATAGTAAACAAGATGAAAGACTACAAGATGAAAGACTAAAAGACCTTAGATTTTTAGATTTTAGACAAAAAAAAATCCTATTATCAATCTAAGAGCGAAGCGATCTATTATCTAAAGCGAAGCGTATCTAATATCTAGTTCATCAGTCTTTGAGCGAAGCGATCTAATGTCTTATAGCGATAACGGTCTTTTATCTAATTTTTGTTACTTTTAGCAAAAATTGCATTATCCAATTGAACTAAAACATGAAAAATATGGAAATCTTATTTCAAATCTTATTAATTATTATCCCAGCGGGAGGAATTTTCTTGACAGTTGCTTTATTTTTAAAGCGTCAAAACGAAAAAGAAGTTAGACATCTTCAGATTGAATTAAGAAAAGAACGTCAAAATTTCTTTTTACCAAGTAGAGTTGAATCATACCAACGTGCCGTTTTATTAATGGAAAGAATTAATCCTAACAGTTTGATCATGCGTATTCACAATCCAGGATTGTCAGCTAAGGCGTTTCAAGCAGATTTATTAAAAGCGATAAGAGATGAATACGATCACAATGTTGCTCAACAAATTTTCATTACAATACCAGCTTGGGAAATGGTGAAAAAATCGAAAGAAGAGACAATCAAAATAATCAATTTAGCAGGAAATCAAATGGGATCTATTGCTTCATCTACTGATTTAGCTTCTAAAATATTTGAAATCATTGGAGAAGTTGGTGTAATGCCTACTGAAATTACTGTTGATTTTTTGAAGAAGGAGTTACAGGAATTGTTTTAAAAAACATTATTTAAGCATAAAAAAAAGGTTAAACTGAAATTTCAATTTAACCTTTTTTTATGCTTTAAAATTTTACTTTACCCTTAAATTTCTCCCTATTTGCAAAGATGAATTCTGTCTAATTCCATTTAACTTACAAATTGCAGCAATAGTTGTATTATGCTTCGTTGCTATTGCAGACAAAGTATCACCTGATCTAACTTTGTAATATTTATGAGTTGATTTTACAACTTTTTTAACAATAACTTCAGATGGTAGAGTTGCAATTGGACTCTCTCCGTTTTCATTAAAATCAGATGGTTTGGCTCCAGGTCTAAACAACTCCTTATGCACCATTAAATTCTCATCTTTACAGACATCTTTTTCAAAATCAATTATCTCTTCAGGGTTCATAGGAGCATCATAAAAACGAATTTCAAAATGTAAATGAGGACCAAACGAATGCCCCGTATTCCCTCCTAAACCTATCACATCACCAGCATTAACTTCCTGATTAACAACACACATGTGTTTACTCAAATGTGCGTAAAAAGTCTCTAATCCATTATAATGTCTAATGATAACCAAGTTTCCAAAACCACCTTCATTAAATTTAGCATACCTAACTTTTCCTGACCAAGCAGCTCTAACAGTGTCCCCTACTTTCAAACCAATATCAATCCCATTGTGATATCTGCCTTTTCTCATTCCATAACGAGAAGTTACATAACCTTTATTTGGAATACAAAATTGAGAATATAATTCATTGTTAACACAAAGCCAGATTGTATCCTTTAATTTACCTAAATCATTTGTTCTATCAGAAGTAAAACAAACATTATTATCCCAATCTTGAATGTAATTTAAAGATGAATCGCTTGAAATAAAACTATGTAATTCTTGATTTAAAATCCCATCAAATTGCTTATCTACTAGATATTCCCAGGTTTTGTTTGCATAAATTATTACTTTTCCCTTGGGAGTGAAAATAGTATCAATAATCGCTTGACTATGAAATGAAAATGAAATTCCCAAAAGGAAAATAAAAGACAATAATTTACGCATAAAAGTATTTTGTTTGATATTTATTGACAAAAATGATTTCTGAAAATCAAAAATAAATATCAGTTAATTTCTAGTTTTTACAAATATAGTCAATTTTCTCTATTTTTTGACCACATCTAACACAAGAACATTATAGAATAAATCTTCATTTGGCTTTACAAATTCTTCAAACCCCGAAGTAGAATAAGCCTCTGAAGAAGGAACAACAACATACATTCTATCTGCTTTTTTAGCATTTATTAACGCTTTTTTCAAACCTGGCCATTGACCTTTATCCTTAAAAGTTAGATTAAAAGGCGTATTTGAACGGAAAGAATTAGTATATAATGGATTGCTTTCACTACTAATCATACAATGAAAAACAATATCATCTTTTTTATTAAATTTTAATTTATTCTTACGATTCTCCTCGAAAACCCAAACTTTTGTACCATCAATTACTCGTGTAGGAGTCATTTTACTAATAATATGAATTGAAAGATAATTATCTGCATTTGGAGGAATTAACCAACCACTGTTACCATTACGAATTCCATTTTCCCCTCTCGCCAAATTTGAAGGAATCTTTACTCTTGCAAAATCTCCTACTTTCAAATTTTTAAGGGCGAAATCCCACCCTTTTGTTTGCATTTGAAATCCGACTAAAAAAGGAAAACTTTCTTTTTTTAACAAATGATTTCCATCTACTATATCACCATTTTCTAAAGTTACTTTATAATCAATTAAAACGACATCGCCTTTTCCTATTCCTTCTCCATTTCCTTTAACTAACCACGAAATAGCGACACCATTATCAAATGATTTTGTGGATACTATTTTAAGATTATCAGAAGTTAAAGCAGAGACTTTAACATTTGTTTTCGCTTTTTCTATATAAGGTTTATCATTTGGATCATTGACTCCTTTTGTTGAACAAGAATTTAGAATTGTAAAAACACTTATTAAATACAGGATTTTTTTCATTTTATTATTTCAATTAATTTAATATCTACTACAATTGGAGAAAGTGGTTCTATTTTGTCAAGATCTCCTGTTAAACCATGAGCCAGATGACTAGGAATTATAAACTGTGCTTTATCTCCAACTCGCATTTTTTTCAACCCTTCCTGAACCCCAGTTTCAATTTGACTATGATCTATAACAATTTCAAATACTTCGTCTTTTTCATTTTCATAGCAAAGAGTTCCATTAAGCATTTTAACAGAATATTCAACATCAACAACTGAACCTTCGTGTGGAATTTCCCCATCTCCCTTTTCATAAATAAAATATTGTAATCCTGTTCCAGTTTCTATCATCTTCCAAGACGAATGTTGAGCTAAAAACAATTTAATAGAAATCTTTTCTTCTAAAGCAATTCTTTTATTTAATTCCATCGATTTTTCTTTAGACCATTTTACATCAACGGGCTTTTTTGTCTCAGTTCTACAACTAATGACGCTTAAAAGAATAAACACGATTAAATATTTCATTTTGATTTTCTAATTTTACTACAAATGTAAACGTTCTTTTTATATTTCGTTACTATTCCGATTTATAAAATATTATTCAAACATAAAAGCCATTAACATTAAGATAATATTAGAGTAAAGTTAAAGTAAATTTAGAACAGTAAATTTGTGAAATGAAAAACACAATTATACTAGATGATAAGATTCAAGAGTTTTCATCAAAAGATTTAAACTTATATTTTGAATTAGGACATTCAGCAGCTGAAAAAGGAGAAGAAAACGAAGCTTTAAACTGGTATTCAATTGGTCTTCAAATTGCAAAAAAAGAAAATAACTTTGAAAAAGAAAAACAATTTAACAGACTTATATTTAGCATGTTATAATAAATTATACCACAAATAATATACACCATATTTGTCACTTACTTTATTACAATTAAAAAATAGAACCTTCTAAATTATTTAATAATATTTAAATTTCCTTTGTAAAAATATTTTTTGTCAGTAACAGTATCTTTTGTTACTAAAGTCCAAGAATATACTCCATCTGGAACAAGGCTACCTTTGTAAAAACCATCCCAATCAGCATTTATATCACTTGTGTGCCAAATAGTTTCTCCCCATCGATTAAACACAGTCATATCAAAATTTCTTTTCAAATCAAATCCTGACACAAAGAATTTCCACGTATTATTTAAGTTATCACCATTTGGAGTAAAAGTATTTGGTACATATACAATTTGATCTTGAACAACAACAATTTGATGTAAAATACTATCTACACATTGATGATCAGAAATTGACGTTAACATAACATTATATGTTCCTGGTTCTCCAATAGGAAAAACTGTCGTCACATCTGAGGTTATAGCTGAACTAGGAAATCCTTTTTCAATATCCCAAACATAAGTAGCTGCACCTGTAGATTGATTAACCAAGTTAACAGTTGGATCAATTGCGTTTACAACAGTTGGATTAAATGAAAAATTAGATATTGGCTTTGGATAAACGGTCAAAGCATTCACTAATTGTATAGTATCAGTACAACCATTAATTGAAACGACAGAAAGAGACACATCGTATGTTCCAGGAGCATAGCCTGATAAAATTAATTCATTTTGATTAGAATAAGAGTCACCATTTGATATTTCCCAAATAGAACTTAGGATTTGAGAGGAATTCAATGTATTATCTAAAGTAAACACAGCTGGCTCACATTGAGTAGCATTATCTATAGTAAAAAATGGTAATACAAAAGGTGTCACATTTACTGTTGTAGCTAATGTTAAAATTGTTGATTCGCAGGCATCTTTTATTGCTACTACATAATTCGAAGTAGTTGAAACATTTGAAATTAGAGCATTTCCAGTACCAACTATAGAAGTACCTAAAGTCCAAACAACAGTATAAGGAGCTATTCCTCCAGTGATATTACTTACTGATAAATTTGCTGTTTGAGATGGACATATAGAAACTGCATTAGAAATCAAAGCATCTAAAGCAGGTAAAACTGTAACAAGAATCGAATCTTTTGCAGAAAGACAACCATTTTGATTTTCAGCCTGAACAACATAATATCCAGTAGATGTTGGTAAAACAGTTTGATTAGCAGCTGTTGAAGTCAAATTAGACCAATGATATGCAAATGAAGTACCTCCAGTTGCAGATGCTGAAATAACACTAGATCCATTTTGACAAACTACAACATCAGGAGAAATAGTCATTAATACTAAAGAACTAGCCCCTGCTAAGGTCACTATTGAAGAAGTTGTACAACCAAAAGAATTTTTAGACATAACAGTATAAATTCCAGATGCTAAACCAGTTTGAACATTTGACACTTGCCAATTCACACCTCCATCAAAACTATACTGAACAGCAGTTGGTGAATTGACTGTTATAGATCCATCAGGTAAACCAGAACAAAGAGATGGCTCAATAAAAGAAGTAGTTTGAGTAATAGCAGAAATCTGAGCAACAAGAGTTACAGAGGATGAAACAGTACAACCAGAAATATCTTGAGACATAACCGAATAAACTCCTGCATTTAAACCTGATTGAATATTTGTTGGCCCCCAAGTTGTGCCTCCATCAAAACTATATTGGACAGCAGTTCCAGATGTAATAGAAATTGATCCATTAGGTAAAGCTAAACACGAAACAGGCGATACAAAACTAGTAGTTTGAGATAAAGTTGAAGAAGGACTTGCTAAAACAACAGACTCAGACGATGAACATCCTGCAGCATTCTGAGACATTACTAAATATGTTCCAGCAGCTAATCCAGTTTGAATATTCGAAGTTAACCAAGTTGCACCTCCATCATAACTGTATTGAACTGCCGTTGGTGAAGTGACAGTTATAGCTCCATCAGTAGTTCCTGTGCACGACGAAGGAGGAACAGTAACCGTTGATTGTATGGGCAATATTAAAAGTGAGGTTACAGTAACAATTGAAGAAACTGTACAACCTGCTGCATTTTTTGTCATGACAGTATAAGTACCAGCAGGTAAACCAGATTTTATATTTGAAGTTTGCCACGTTACTCCCCCATCAAAACTATACTCAGTTCCAGCTGCAGAAGTAACAGTTATAGATCCATTTGGCGGTCCAGTACATGATGTAACTGAAGTCATTGCTGTATTTTGAATTGGAGGAGTTGAAAGACCAATTGTAATCGTATCTACTCTTTTACAAAGTGGTGAAAATGTTATGTCATCAATTGAAAAATCATTTCCTGTATTAATTGTATTTTGATTAAGAATTTTTAAAACTGCACTTGTACTTGCTCCAGAATTCCAATTATCAGTATATTGAGTCCAAGTACACGCAGAAACACCAGTAGAAAAAGTAGATCCAATTGGTACATTATTTATATAAAATTGAAGTACACCAACATTTACTTCATTTAAAGCATTTGCAATCCAAGCACCTAATTGATAATCAGTATTTGCTGTAACAGCAACAGTTTGAGTCCAAACAAGTGAATTTGGAGAGCCAGCTCCATTTACAACCAACATTTTTGTTCCTGGTGCAACTGTATGATCCGTACAAACAGAGAAATTATTGTGAGCTAATGAAGGACTTGTTACAACAGTATAACTACCAGCATTTGATAAAGGTCCCCAAGCTCCAGAGCCTCCAAAAGTATAACTACTTGTAAAACCAGTATTTCCAGATTCAAAATTACCATTCACAACTAAATTAGCCCCTACAATCCCCACTTCAACTGAATATGTGCCAGCTGCTGTTACATTTAAAGTATGATTATGCGAATTGTCTGACCAATCATAATAACCATAACCATTTGGAGCCGTAAGTGTTACTGAAGAAATCTGACAATAAGTAGTATCATTTCCTAGAAATAATGGAAGGTTAGCACTTGTACATTGAGAGAATGATGTGAAAGGAGATAATATAAATAAATAGATGAAACACAATTTGGAGATGTTTTTCATAGTTTTAGCTTTTCTAGTTCATTAATGTTAACGCAAATTAAACGTAAATAGTTGGTATAAGTTGCTTTTTAAGTTAAAAAAAACACATTAATCTACAATTTGTTTAATTCTACCTACCTCACTAGTTTCTAATCTTACTTTAATTCCGTGAGGGTGATTTGGAGAATTCGTAAGTATTTTTTCAACAATTCCATTCGTCAATACACCTGTACGTTGATCTTCCTTTAAAACAATATTTACTTCTAAACCTATATAAATATTTTTCCTAATTTTTCCAGGCATCTTAAAATTATTTTTTAATTTTCAACAAATTACTTCTTTTTTTTCTTTTTTCCAACAATTGGATTTAAAATTATTTCGGGTTTAGACTGTAATAATTGGTTTGATAATAATTTATCAATTAATTCATCTTTAGAAAGATGTTGGAAAACTGATTTTATTTTTGTTTTAAATTCTAATGAAAGTTCTTGGTTGGGTTTTGTTTTAAAAATACGTTTAGCCCACAAAAACGTGTTATTTTCTTCTACACTTTCTTTACTTGGTTTTTTAAATTCTTCAAAATTAATTCCTAATTCCAATTGAAACATAGCCATTTCTTTTAACTCTTCCTGTTGAAGAATCGTTAATGAAAATCCTTTCGCTCCTGCCCTAGCTGTTCTTCCACTTCTGTGAACATACGTATCTTCCGTGTCTGGTAAATGGTAATTTACTACATACGTAATATCTTTTACATCTATCCCTCTTGCTGCTAAATCCGTCGCAACTAGAATTGAAATATTCCCTTCTCTAAATTGATCCATAATTCGATCTCGTATCGGTTGAGATAAACTTCCGTGTAACGCACCTGAAGAAAATTTACTTATAGCAAGGTTTTTCGCTAATTTATTGACAGCTGCCTTAGTTCTACAAAAAATAATTCCTTTTTCTCCTTCTCTTTCATTTAAGAAATGAGTCAAAACATCCAATTTCTGAATTGGGTCTACAACAACATACCGATGCTCAATATCAGTGTTACCTGTAAATTCCATATCCACTTTCACCTCAGTGATTTTGTTGGACATGTAATTGTGAACAATATTTTTAACTTCACTTGACATAGTTGCCGTAAACAACCATGTTCGTTTGTTTTTAGGTAATAGTTTATCAATTTCTAAGAAATCTGTTTTTAATGAAGTTAACATTTCATCGGCCTCATCTAAAATCAAACATTCAATTTTAGATAAATCGACAGCATTCTTTTCAACCAAATCCAACAATCTTCCTGGAGTGGCAACAATAATTTGAACTCCTTGTGAAATTTCTTTTATTTGAGGTTTAATAGGCACTCCCCCATAAGACATTGCTGAAATAATGGGTGATTTTGAAGTATAAACTTCTATTACAGATTGAATTTGTTGACACAACTCTCTTGTAGGTACAAGAATAATAGCTTGAGTATTTTTTGAACTTGAATCTAACAAATCTAATAAAGGAAGTACAAAAGATATAGTTTTTCCAGTACCGGTTTTTCCTATACCTACAAAATCATTTGTCTCATTTAATAATGATGGAATTGTTTTGGATTGAATTTCTGTTGGAACAGTAATGTTTTGTTCAGTTAAAATTTCAACTATTTGATTGGAAATTCCTAATTGTTCGAATTTATTCACGTGTAATATATTTAATTTTTTGATGTTAAGATGAAGTAATTAATAGGAAAGAGGTTTTTCAGTAAAACTTCTCACCGTATTGATCAACCAATTTATTTTCCTGTAATTCTTTTGAATGTTATGTTTAACCCTTGTTCTAATTGTCTAATTTTTCTGACTTCTTTAGGATCAATAATACTTAATGAAACTCCTCTTTTCCCTGCACGTGCTGTTCTACCACTACGATGAGTGTAATATTCCATTTTTTCAGGTAATTCATAATGAACAACAAAACATAAATTATCTACATCAATACCTCTAGCAGAAACATCTGTTGTAACTAATAATTGGATCTTGTGATTTTTAAAAGCACGCATCGCTTTCTCACGTTCTCTTTGCTGTAAATCACCATGAATTGCATCCGCGATAAAGTTTTTACTTAATAATTGTTTAACCAAATTCTGTGTATTAATTTTTGTTCTACAGAAAATAATTCCACTGTCACCACCTTGAACATTTAAAAACTGAACCAATGTTTCAAATTTATGACGAGGATCACATGTAACATACTGATGCTCAATCAACCTATTAACAACATTTCTTTTATTTACTTCAACTTTCTGAGCATCTTCTGACATATATTTGCCAATAATCTCCCTTAAATTCTCTGGTAAAGTTGCTGAAAATAACCAAGTATTCCTACTTCCTATTGTATGCTTAAGTATAGTATCTAATTCTTCTTTGAATCCCATACTTAACATCTCATCAGCTTCATCAAGAACAATAGTTTCTACTTGACTTAAATCAATTGCTTTTCTTTCTAATAAATCAATTAATCTTCCTGGAGTAGCAACTACAATATGTGTTGGTCGGCTTAAAGCTCTAATTTGATTTTCAATTTTATCTCCACCATAAACTGCTTCGATAAATATTTTATCTGAAAACTTAGTCAATTTAAAAAGTTGTTTTTGAATCTGTTGCCCCAATTCTCTTGTGGGAGAAAGAATTAAAGCTTGAATTCTGCTATCATTCGTGTCCATTCTTTGTAGTAATGGAATTCCAAAAGCAGCAGTTTTTCCTGTTCCAGTTTGAGCTTGACCAATAAAATCGGTGCCTTCTTCTATCAAAAAAGGAATTGCTCTTTCCTGAATCTCAGTCGGTATTTCAATATTTATTTCTTTTAAAGCTTTGATAAATTGATCCTTAACACCTAATTCCTTGAACGTTTTCAAAATATATACTATTTAATTGAAATGCAAAGATACTCCTTTAAATTAAGATTCAAGACTTAAAGACACAAGATTGAAAGACTTCTAATAAGACATTAGACATTAGACTTAAAAAATTATTAAAATCACAAGGAAATTCAATTTAATTTAATTCATCAGTCTTTGAGCGAAGCGGTCTAAAGTCTTGCGGTCTTTAAATCTACTCCCCTAATACATTTTCCCAATGATCATTCAAATAGGCTACAAGTTTTCTTGATGTATTATTAAAATAACGCTTTGTTCTATAACCACTTACCCAGGTAATCCCTCTAATTGCATTTGTTAAGAAAATTTCATCGGCAGCAATAATATTTTGAGGAAAAATTGTACACTCATAAACTTTTATACCATGAGAAACAGCTAAATTAATTATTTGCATTCTCATTGTTCCTGCTAAACATCCTTCATCTAATCCTGGAGTATATAAAACGCCATTACTAACTACAAAAAGATTAGAACTTGAACTTTCAAGAATTGCTCCTTTTTCATTTACGATTAAAACTTCATCTAATTGTCTTTCTGTAGCGTTAATAGCAGCCATGACAAATAACAATCCATTTTTAGTTTTATAATTTGATAAACTATTTTTAACTTTTTTTAAATCTGAATACAAATCTATTTCCCAACCTTTAGAATTCAAATCAAAGCAGTTATTTTCAATTGGGTAAACTTCGATAAAATATACCGCTTCATTTGAAGCGGGAGTGTATGTTCCTCCTGAAATACGATCTAAAGAAATTCGGCACTTTCCTCCTTCTCTAATTTCAGACTTTTCAATTAATTGCTGTACTTTTTCTTCAAAAAAAGCGATTGTAAAAAAAACAGAAGGTCTCATTTTTAAAGCAACTGCCCCTTCCAACAATCTCTTAACATGATTAGCCATATTTAAAGGCTTTCCATTCATTATCCTTATACTTTCAAAAACGCCATCTCCATATAAGTGAGATCTATTTCCTGCAGAAATTGTTGGTCCATCGTTTGGTAAAATGGATCCGTTTGAATTTACAAATAACTGTGCCATAACTTAAAATCTAATGTCAATATTTTAATTCCTTTATCTATATTGATGAGCAATATGAATATAATACCAAAAATAGCACCTCCAATATGAGCGTCATGAGCTATACCAGTATTTCCTTTTTTATCTGCATAATATTCCAATACTAAATAAAGTATTCCAAATTGCCAAGCTACCATAGGGAAAAACATAACCTCTAAATCCTCACCTGGATTCCAAACTACAAATGCAAAAACAACTGCAGAAACAGCTCCAGAAGCTCCTAAAGATCTATAATAAGGATTTTCATGATTTCTTGAATAGGGAATCACAGTTGCAAATAATCCTCCTAAAAAATACAACACCCCGAAATATATTTCACCTTGAAGTCCCCCATAAAACTCCATAAGTTGAAATTCTAATATACTTCCCAAAAAATAGAAAGACATCATATTAAAAGCAAGGTGAGGTATATCAGCATGAATAAAAAGGTGAGAAAAAATTCTGTAATTTTGCCCATCCTTTTTACATAGATAAGGGATAAACATCATTTTTTCTTTGATATCATCTTTATTCATTGCATTTAATGATAGTAGTATTGTTACTATCATTATCAGTGTATGTAATGTTAAATTATTAAATTGCATTTTTAAAAATGATGTTTTTAATCAACCTTACGAAAGTAACCAAAAACAGTTACATAGTTGACTTTAAAATTTAAAAAAAAATCATCTTTTAAATATTGAATTAAAATGGTCTAATTCATACTATTTAAAAATGTAACAAAAAAAGCCAGATATAGATCTGGCTTTTAAATTTTATATAAAAATCAATTAGATATTATTTTGAGTAGACATTGTCTTTGTACTTAAAATTTTATCTTCTTTTCCTTTTGGATTAACAGTTTTAGCTTTTTTTCCTACTTTAGAAGCATTTTTAGCTGAAACAGTTTTCTTCTCAGTCTCCTCAACTTTTTTAGTCGATGTTTTTTTAGCTGTTTTAGTTTCTTCTTTTACTTCTTCCGCAACTTCAGCTTTTTCTTCTTCTTTCAGCTTCAAATTACCTGACTTATGTAAAAGGTTATACCACTGAAATATTTTCTTGATATCAGAAACATAAACTCTTTCTTGGTCATAATTAGGAAGAATATCCAAAAGATATTTAATCAAATCAGAATCACCTTCTTTATGAGAAATAGTTTCTCCACTATTTTCTTTTTCAAAAATAGCCTTAAAAATTTCTCTTAATGGTTTTTCTTGCTCAAGTGTATAAACACTTATATCATCCAAAGCAGAAATTCTGTCAGAAGAATAAGCTGGAAAACGCTTTTTATCTACTAAAGATTCAACAATAACGTTGTTTTTACCTTGAACAATAACTTTAAAAAGTCCTGGTCTGCCTGAAATTGAAATAATACCTGTTAAATTCATTCTATTTTATTTACAAAGAGCAAATTTAAAAAAACTTGCCATATAAATTACATTTTTATTATTTTAGATCGAAATAAACCTTTTTCAGTCATCACCAATAAGTAATAAGCACCTGATTTCAAAGATGATAAAGAATATATCCCTCCCCCTTTTTCAATTAAATTTACTTCTTTCCCGTTGATATCAGTCGCAGAGACAGAGATAATTTTATCATTTATATGAATTAAAAAATCAGAAGTAGTAGGATTAGGTGAAATTAAACCATTTTCAAAAACATTTTCAAAAACACCTGCAGTAAGATCGATTAAATTTGAAATAGAAATACACCCTCCAACTCCTGAAGTAGAGACAGCATAAATTCCGTATGGTGGTGTTGCTGTAAAAGTTTGATTTATCGCTCCAACTATATCTATACCATTCAAACTCCATTGATAATTCACCTGAGCATTTGAAGTAAATAAAGTTGAAACATTTGTAATAATTGGATTTGCAGGTACAACATACTGAACTAATGTAATTGTATCAGTATGAGCTTTACAACCGTTACCATAATACACATCTGCAAAATAATCATTCGGAGTTGAAGTTGTAATTGAAGTTGCATTTACCCCTGTATTCCAAACAACAGAATCGACTGAAGTATATGTATTTGTTGAAAGATTTACAGGATCTAAACAAATTCCAGGACCTCCTATTATAGGAACGTTATTAGCTCCTAAGAGTAAATTTAACGCATGAGGCTTACCATATCCAAAAGAATAATTAGGCAAAACACCCGTGAAATTATCAGACATAGCTGTTTCAATTAAATCACGTTTAAAATCAGAAAAAGATGCATTAGGACATTTCTCTAAATACAAAGCTGCCATTCCAGCAACTCCTGGTGATGCTATTGAAGTACCAGTCATTTTAGAATGCCAGCCACCTTGCTGAATATTGTTTGCATTCGCAGCATTAGAAAGATACCAAGATGGAGCTGCTGTAAAAGTAATTTCTCCATTATTAGTAATATCCGGTTTTTGCTGTCTTAATCTATTTGGCCCTCTACTTGAAGAAGTAGCAATATTACCTACTAAAGTGGCATTAGTTGCAACTGTAGCTCCATTCAAATTCGTATAAGTTAATCTATTTTTACAATTTGCTACAGCAATAACACTTTCAGAACATTGAAAAGAAGAAACCATTGTTTGAAGTGAATCTGGCATTTGATAATTTACAATTTCAGGAACAATTAGAGAACTTGGAAGACTGTTTTCTATATCATTTGCACCTAAAAAAAGCCCACTCCAAAGATCAAACTTACCACTACCTTTTGTCATGAATCGATATTTATAAGTCGTTGAATCTACATGATCCATAAAAAATTCTAAATGGTAAGCACTATCAATCAATTCTGTCCAAATCTGCATAGTTGCGATCCGATTTGTTCCATTCCAAATAGTATCATATACCGTCGTATTTAAATTTGCTCTTGCATTTAAAAAATTAGTACGTCCTCTAAATCCATAATTTGGTGCAGGTTTATCCGCTCCAAAAGCAAAATCAAAATGAGCATCTGCAGTATCTGCCCATAAATCAAAGTATACAATATTTGTCGTGTTATTTCTAAACCATGTAAAAGTTGTATCAGTTGTTACATTTCCAGATAAATGAAATCTTCCTATGGTCAAAGCTCCTGCATTTCCTGCTGCAGTAACTACAACTCTACCTCCTTTTTCATTCAACAATTGTTCAACGGCTATCGACCCAGGATCATTTCCATCATGACTACCATAATAACTACCTGCACTAATATTTATAACTGCAGGCAGTCCTAAAGAGTCAGCATATTTAAAAATATAATCACAAGCATCTGCAACTGTTAAGGTCCAATTAGTTGCATTTAAATTAGTAACAACCATTACAATTTTTGAATCTGGAGCGATTCCTTTATTTTTTCCATTTGCTAATCCATTTCCAGCAGCTACACCTGTTACATGAGTCCCATGTTTATCTGTCGTAACAAAAGTACAAGAACCGTTATTAATTGCAGTACTATCCCACAATCTCCCATAACCATATTGAGCATAAGTATTCACACCTGAAACATCTGTTTGATCCCACATTCTTAAAACCCTTGTATCTCCATTTGCAAATTTAAAATCAGGATGAGCAACATCAACACCTGTATCAACTATTCCCATAATTACATTTGCACCCGTATAAGGTTGAGACAAACCACCTAGACCTTGATGGACAGGGTCAACAAAACGAGTTAATCTTGTCGTATCAGTTAATAATTGAGGAGGAGAACTTTCGTAATAAAACTGTTTAATATTGCCATTTTTTTGATTCTCATTCAACCAAGATGGAGTAACAGTAATAAATAACCATGAAGAAGTTCTATATTTAATTGTAACATTTTCTTTTAAAAGAAAATCAACCATCCCAATATCATCTTTCACACAAAAAGTAGTCATTACATTGGGTGAATTCTTTAAACATTCTTGAAATTTAGGATGAAGAGATTGAGAAAAACTAAAGAAATAGAAAAATGAAATGAAAGATGTAATTAGTAGTAATTTCATAAAAACCTTTTATAATTAAAAATAACCTTATGGAGTAAATATACAACCTTTGATTAAAATACCACTTGTTTATTCCATATATTTTTAGAAATTTGTAGTGAAATAAATTTATAATCACACTTTTTTTATGAATAAAATAATTATAACTCTTTCACTTTCTATAATTTCTATAGGATTAAGCAACATTTTATATGGTCAAGTTGATCCTAAAATTTTAAATTGGTACAATGGTGGAGGTACTGGAATGCAAACTGAGAAAGCTTATAAAATCCTTAAAGATAAAAAAACTACTACTGTAATTGTAGCCGTTATAGATTCAGGAGTTGACATTGAACATGAAGATTTAAAAGGTAAAATCTGGATAAACCCTAATGAAATAGCTGGAAACGGAATTGATGATGATAAAAACGGATATATCGATGACATCAACGGTTGGAATTTTTTAGGAAATTCTAAAGGTGAAAATGTAGATCAAGCAAATTTAGAAAAAACTCGACTTTTACGTGAATTAGGAATTAAATTTGAAGGCATAGATCCTGCCACTATTTCGTCAAAAGACAGAACGGATTATGACATATATGTAAAAGTAAAAGAAGATGTTGAATCAGAAAGAGCAAATATGTCACAATATTTACCTCAAACTGAGCAAATGATAAAAATGATCAAACAAGTTCCTGCTATCGTTGCTAAAAAAATAAACAAAGAAAATTATACTATTGCAGACTTAAAAAATTGGAAAGTAATAACTGATGAAGACAAACAGTTAAAGAATTTTGCTTTTGCCATTTTAACCGGAGATCTAACCCTTGAAATGATGGAAGAACAATTAAATCACATCAATGGTAATTTAAATTATTCATTAAATGTAAAGTTTAATGAACGAACATTAATTGGTGATAATCCGAAAGATTTTAAAGATATTGCTTATGGTAACAATAATGTTGAAGGTCCAGATGCTTTACATGGAACTCATGTTAGTGGTATCATTGGAGCTGTTAGAGGTAATAATTTAGGAGGAGATGGTGTTGCTAACGATATTAAAATCATGGTTCTTCGAGCAGTTCCTAATGGAGATGAAAATGATAAAGACATTGCATTGGCAATTCGTTATGCCGTTGATAATGGTGCAAAAGTCATCAATATGTCATTTGGAAAAGCTTATTCCCCAAATCAAGTTGAAGTTTTTGAAGCCTTTAAATATGCAGATTCAAAAGGTGTTTTATTAATTCATGCTGCTGGAAATGATAATGCTGATATTGATATGAATCCAAATTTTCCAACTTCAGTATATAGTTTTCAAAAAGAAAAACTTGACTTATTTTTAACAATTGGGGCGTCAACAAAATCATCTAAAAAAGATTTAGCAGCCAATTTCTCAAATTATGGTCAAACTAAAGTTGATATTTTTGCTCCAGGTTTTGAAATATATAATACGGTACCACAAAGTTCGTATAAATTACTTCAAGGAACATCAATGGCTGCACCAATGGTTGCAGGAGTAGGTGCTTTACTAGCATCTTATTTCCCAACTTTAACTATGCATGAAATAAAAGAAATCATGTTGAAATCAGCAACAATTTACAAAGGAAAAAAAATAATTCTACCTGGATCTGAAGAAATTGTTGATTTTGCTAAATTATCTGTTACTGGAGGGGTAATTAATGTAAAAAATGCAGTTAAAATGTGTTTAGAATTAGAGAACTCAAAATTGAATTAATATTTTATAAATTATTACTAATTAAGCTGTTCTATATTAAATAGAGCAGCTTTTTTTATTTTGAGTCTTTCAATAAATAATTTCGATTATATGAATTTGAATCCAAAACTTGAATTGCCAATATAAAAAACTATATTTGTTTATTCTTAATATTTTATTGATTAAAGATTATTTCTGATTTACATTAAATGATTAAAACAGCTGTTATTATTGGTGCTGGACCAGCTGGATTAACGGCTGCTTATGAATTATTATCAAAAACAGATATTATACCAATAATAATTGAGAGATCGAATGATATAGGTGGCATTTCTAAAACTGTAGTTCATAATGGAAACCGAATAGATATCGGTGGTCATCGTTTTTTCTCTAAATCAACTAAAGTAATGAAATGGTGGCAAGAAATACTTCCACTTCAAGGGGTGAAAACTGACGAAGAACAGATAAATAAAGCTTTAGATCCCGAATACACGGATAAAATTATGCTTATTAGAAATAGAAAATCAAGAATCTATTTTTTAAAATCTTTTTTTGATTATCCTATTTCAATTAATCGAAATACAATTTCAAAGCTCGGTGTTATTAGAATCCTTAAAATTATACGTGCTTATTTATGGATTAAAGTATTTCCTATAAAAAAAATAAATTCCCTCGAAGATTTTTTTATTAGCAGATTTGGAAGTGAACTTTATGAAACTTTTTTTAAAGAGTATACTGAAAAAGTATGGGGAGTTCCTTGTTCTGATATAAATGCTGAGTGGGGCTCTCAAAGAATTAAAAAATTATCAATTTCTAGAGCTTTAATACATGCATTAAAATCTATTTTAAAAAAAGACAAAACCATTGAACAAAAAAAAATAGAAACAAGTTTAATTGATCAATTTTTATATCCTAAGTTTGGTCCAGGTCAAATGTGGGAAACAGTTGCTCAATTAATTGAAGAAAAAGGTGGAATAATTATTAAAAATTGTTGTGTTTCTGAAATAAAATCAAATGACAATCAAATAAAAGAAATAGTTTATATCGACCAATCAACTCAAAAAAAGACCGAACTTAAAGGAGATTATTTCTTTTCCACCATGCCTGTAAAAGAACTTATTAAAGCCATGGGCAAAAACGTTCCTGAAAACATAAAAGTAATCAGTGATGGTTTGCAATACCGTGATTTTATAACAGTTGGTTTGTTATTAAATAAACTAAAAATCACAAATGAAACTGCAATCAAAACAATTAATGATTTAATTACAGATAACTGGCTCTACATTCAAGAAAATGGTGTAAAAATAGGCCGAATACAGATCTTTAATAATTGGTCACCCTATATGGTTGCTGATAAGAATAAAGTATGGATAGGTGTTGAATATTTTTGTAATGAAGGAGATGAATTATGGGATAAAAAAGACGTAGAATTTATTAATTTTGCAATAAATGAATTAAGCTTAATTGACATTATTGATAAAAATGACGTGATCGATTCTACAATAATAAGAATGTTAAAAGCATACCCTGCCTATTTTGGAACATATTCTCAATTCAATTTAATAAGCAATTATACAGATAATTTTCATAATCTTTTTTTAATTGGAAGAAATGGCATGCATAAATATAACAACCAAGATCATTCAATGCTTACTGCTATGACTTCAGTAGAAAATATAATATCTGGAAAACAATCAAAAACTAACATTTGGGAAATAAATACCGAGGAAGAATATAATGAAAAATAAATTAATTTATATAAAATAAGATACGATATGCTTTTCAATTCATTAGATTTTGGAATTTTCTTGCTAATCATTTTTTTTATATATTGGATTTTATTAAAGGACAATTTAAAATCACAAAATTTATTATTACTCATATCAAGTTATTATTTTTATTCTTACTGGGATAATCGCTTTTTATTTTTACTTATTTTTTCAACCTTAGTTGATTATCTCATTGGAATTAAAATTCAAAAAATCACACTTAAAAAAAATAAATTATTTTGGTTATGGTTCAGTATCTCATTAAACTTAGGTGTTTTAGTAGTTTTTAAATATTTTAATTTTTTTATAGAAGGATTTAAAAATGGAGCTTTATTATTTGGGTACGATATAAATACATACTCTTTAAACATTATCCTTCCAATAGGAATTTCATTTTACACATTTCATGGTTTATCTTATGTAATTGACATCTACAAGAACAAAATAATTCCAAAGAAAAATCTAATTAATTATTCTTTGTTTGTTAGTTTCTTCCCTCTACTTGTAGCTGGACCAATAGAAAGAGCAACGCATCTTTTACCTCAAATCAAGCATAAAAGAGAATTTGATTATAGAAAAACAGTTGATGGTTTAAGACAAATTTTATGGGGATTCTTTAAAAAGATAGTCATTGCTGATAGTTGTGCTGGCTATTCAGATATGATTTTCAATCATTCAATCGAATATTCAGGAAGTACTCATGTAATTGGAGCTTTTTTCTTTGCTATTCAAATCTATTGTGATTTTTCAGGTTATTCTGATATTGCTATTGGTACAGCAAGATTATTTGGAATTGAATTATTAAGAAACTTTTCTTTTCCTTATTTTTCTAGAGATATAGCAGAATTTTGGAGAAGATGGCACATATCATTATCTTCTTGGTTTAAAGATTATGTTTACATCCCGTTAGGTGGAAATAAAGTCAGTCGCCAAAAAATAATTAGAAATGTATTTATCATTTTTATACTAAGCGGCTTATGGCATGGAGCAAATGTAACATATATTATATGGGGACTATTACATTCATTTTATATTTTACCATCAATACTTTTTAAAACTAACCGAAAAAACCTTGATATAGTTGCCAAAGGTAAAATATTTCCAACTTTTAAAGAATTTACATCAATGCTAATAACATTCTCTTTAGTTGTATTTGCTTGGATTTTTTTTCGAGCAGAAAACATTAATCAAGCTTTAGAATATCTATCTATTTTATTTTCTCACACATTATTTCAATTACCCGATTTAATGCCAATTCCATTGCTTCTTTTATTACTTTGTTTTATAATAATAGAATGGTATGGCAGAGAAGAATTATATGCTATTTCAAATTTATTCATGGAGAAGAAACGAATATACAGATGGTCATTTTATCTCATCTTATTACTATTTATTTATTCTTCTTCGGGTAAACAAATTGAGTTTATCTATTTTCAATTTTAAGAGATGAAAAAATTAATAAAAAATCTATTTTTAATTTCTTTTTTATTTATACTATTAATTCTATTAGTAGACCATTCGACTTCTTTGATTATAAATAAAAATGCGAATTTTAAAATTAAATCAAATCCAAAATATTTAATTTTTGGACATTCACATCCGTCATGTGCTTTTAATGATTCTTTAATTCATGGGTTAAAAAACATCTCTAAATCTGGCGAATCTTATTTTTACACCTATTTTAAAATAAAAAACATTTTAAATCAAAATAAAAAACATAAAATAATATTTTTAGAATTTTCTAATAATTTCATTAATAAGAGATCTGATCATTGGATCTGGCAGAATAAAACTATTTCTACTTCTTATCTTTTTTATTCACCATTTATGGAGCTAAAAGATAAATATATAATTTTTAAAAACAATCCATTAGGATTCATTAATAATACCTCTATTTCGATATTTACAAAAGTTAAAAGGATAGTGTCTGGAAATTATGATTATATTGAAGGTACAGGTGAATATCTAAAATTAAAAAGGAACAAAACAGAACAAATACTAAAATACTATTCACTTAGAAAAATTAAAAAAAATAGTAAACCTTTGGGTACTGCAAAAATCAATATAGCCTATTTAAAAAAAATTATTGATTTATGTAGTCAACTAAAAATAAGATTGATTTTAGTCAGAAGTCCACTTCACCCAAAATGGAAATATTTTAAAAATGAAGCAAATTATAAATCTTTATTAAAAACTAAATTTAAAAATGTTGAATACATTGATTTTTCAAACTTTAAACTCAAAAACAGTGAATTTGGAGATTTAAATCATCTTAATTATAAAGGAGCCAACGTATTTTCAATCTGGTTTAACAAACTATTAGAACGAGGACTGCTTGAGAAAAAGAATATTTCTGAGTTTGTGAAAAATGAAATTAAAATTCAAAATAGTTTATCATATAAATGATTTAATTATTGAATAAAATAACATTTTTGACCTGCAATTGTCACAACATTAATTTTAACAGATCCACCTGGAGGTATTGTAAAAGTTGATGCTCCAGTACTTCCAATTGTTGATGAAAAATATTTAGCCGTTGTTAAAACATTAGAAGTATACGTTGTGAAAGAATAATTAATAATTACACAGTTATATCCATCAGGCAATGTTTCTGAAAAAGACGGTAACGCATTTGCTTGTGTATAAAAAACAGTCCCTGAATTTGATGAAGATAAAGATTGACCAGTTGCTTCAAGAGTTGTTGCTAATGTTGTAGTTGTAGTTGGTGTAGTCCAAGTACTAACCCCTGTACCATCTGAAGAAAGAACTTGACCAGAAGTCCCAACTGAATTTGGATAAGTTACACCACCCACAGTCAAGCCACTCGCTGTAACAGTAGAACTAAAAGTTTTAGCTCCTCCTATTGTTTGAGTAGTTGAAAGATCTACAAAATTTTGAGTTGCTGAACCAGTACCTCCATTTGCAATTGCCACTACTCCACTAACATTTGAAGCATTACCCGAAATATTTCCTGTCACTTTTGTCCCACTAACTGTTAATATCTTAGCATCAGTCACATTAGCATCTAATATTTTAACAGTTGTAATAGCATTAGAAGCAATAGTAGGTAAAGCTGAAGTTCCTGATAAATCCCCCGCTAATTGAATTTTCCCTTTTGCCAAAGTTGTAGCATCAGGAGTAGCTGATAAAGCAACTGCAGAAACTGCTGCAGTTACGAAAGCAGTTGTAGCTAATTGAGTTGTACTTGTCCCTGTAGCTGCTGTTGGTGCTGAAGGAACTCCAGTTAATGCTGGTGAAGCTATGTTTGCTTTTAAATTATTTGCACTTGTCACAAAAGCAGTAGTTGCCAATTGAGTTGTGCTTGTCCCTGCAGCAGCAGTTGG
>CANJKA010000005.1 GCA_947474675.1 Flavobacteriales bacterium | reverse complement strand
GACTAAAGATCCTATTTAATCACTTTATTATAATAACAAAGTTCAAAAAAAACACTCTTATTATAGTAGAGTATAGTAAAAATTAAGATTTGAATAAATGGTCGTGTTAATTATAGTAAGTCGATGGGGCTAGAAGAGTCATGTGTGAATAGCTGTGATCAAAAAAAGTCACCAACACTAATGAATTTTAAAAGGCGATTCCAAATAACATTAAAAAAACAAATCAAATACATGTGAAAAAATATAGTCAATCTTATCCGAAAACAAAACGTGGATAAAACTGATGAAAGAAATATGTAAAGAAGATTAATTTCAAAACACACACTTATTTAAAAATAAAAAGGTTCTTAAAATTAAGAACCTTTTTATTAAATTATTTTTTCGAAAATGGAATCTTTAACTTATCCACTTGTCATTTTTCATCTCTCCTAAGATATTAACTTGTTTTGTTCGAGAATAATCTTCAGCGGCTAAAACCATCTGCTCCTTAGTGTCTCTCCTAACAAGTACTCCAGTCCCACCTTGATTTTTCACTTGTATATAAAAGCCGTCTCGTAGTTTTGCCGGTTTTGTTGCTGGTCTACCCATTTGTTTATATTTTATCTAAATTCGATCTAAAGATATAAATTAAATCTGGAAAAATCTAAATTAAAGTATTTTAAATTATAAAAAGTATATTTTATGCAAGTAAAATAAAAGCAAGCATCAATATACAATCTTTCAAATAAATTAAACATTTAATTAATCAATGAAAATTCACACCCTAATTCAGATAGTTCCATCTGAATAATATCCCAACAAATTAGTCGCACAAGTATGTAATCAACAGTATCAATTGGGTATTCTATGTTTTTATGCAATTTTGTTAAAGAAGATTTAGGATTACTTATAATAAAATTTAAAACAACCTCATCATCATTAAGTAATTGATTCGGTCTAAGACCATTTATATTTTTATATTTCCAAACATTTTCTTGAATCTTATTTGCCTTCAAATTTGATTTTTTTGTTCTGATATAAATTTCATTTTTAGAATTATTAATAAATCTAACAGGTTTGCTATTATAAGGTGGAACACAAATTTCCAATAACAATCTATATTCTAATTGTAAAACACGTGAATTATATTCAATTTTTGGAGAACAACATTCTTTTGTAATATGTGAAATACATTCATTTTCAAATTCAGGATTTATCCCTGTAATTTTACCGTTTTTCTTCAATCCTACTAACAATACGCCTCCTTCTGAATTAGAAAAAGCGATTAGAGTTTTAGCTATTTCTTCCTGATCATTCGTGTTTTCAAAAAAAGCTTGATATTGGTTTTCTCCATCTAGTAATATTTCACTGAGTATTTTCATCAATTGAATAAATTAAATTGAACTATTCTTTAAATAAGAAATCATTTTTTCAAATGCTCTTCCACGATGACTCATACTGTTTTTTTCTTCCATCGACATTTCAGCAAAAGTTCTTCCACAATTTTCGGGTTCAAAAATAGGGTCGTAACCAAAGCCTAAAGTGCCAACTTTTGATGCTCTAATTCTTCCTTCAACAATTCCTTCAAACAAATGCATTTCCTTATTTATAGATAAAGAAATGACGGTTTTAAATCTGGCATTACGATTAGAAGTGTTTTTTAATTTCTCAAGAACTAAATTCATGTTATCATCAGAATCTTTAGCTTCTCCTGCGTAACGAGCTGAATAAACACCAGGTTCTCCATTTAAAGCTTCTATTTCCAATCCGGTATCATCTGCAAAACAATCAATCCCGAAATTATTAATGATATATTCTGTTTTTTGTATAGCATTTCCTTCAATAGTAGGAGCTGTTTCTGGTATATCTTCTTTTAAATCAATGTCATTTAATGTTATAATTTGAAAATCTTTCGGCAATAAATTTTGAATTTCTCTTGCCTTATTTTGATTGGATGTTGCAAATAATAATTTCATTTGTGAATTGTCTTTGGATGTCTAATGACTTTTTAACTTCTCTTGTTTGGATTTGCTGTGCTTGAACATAGCAGTGCTATGTCCTTACGGGTGAATCAATTGAAAATAAATTTAAAAAATTCTGTTGATTTGAAATTACAGAATAATTTTGAATAATTTTATCTCTTGCAGAACTACGCATTCGTTCTCGGTTATTTACATCACTTAATAAATAATAAAATGAATCATACCATTCTTTTTCCGTTGTACATAAAAACCCATTTATACCTTCATCTACTATTTCAGTATTCATTCCTACAGGTGAGGCAATAGTTGGTATTCCAAGTGACATGTATTGTAATGCTTTAAATCCGCATTTCCCATTTGCCCATAAATCATCTGACAAGGGCATTACACCTATGTCAAATCTAGATAAATCTTCAATTTCTGATTCTTTATTCCACTTTATAAAATTTAGATTACTTAATTTAATTGCTGGATCTTCATTTGATATTACACAAAATTCAAAATCAAATTCTTTATTTAATTTCTCAAAAACTGGCACTAAAAAACTTAAATATTTACCGGTAGTGTGTGTTCCTGTCCAACCAATTACAATTTTCTCATTTTCGTATTTAGCATTTTGAGAAAAAAACAACTCTGGATTATGATAATTATCAGTATCAATAGTTGTTGGATTTACAACTACGTTTGTATTATATTGCTTAGCGTAATTAGCGAGGTAATTATTACCTGCACTGACTTTACTCGCCCATTTCATAATACTATTAACCTTCGTGTAATTTTTTAATCTGTGAACTTTTGTATTTGCTTCACTATAATTTGGCAACCAAACTGCATCATCAAAATCGTAAATAATTTTCTTTTTCAAAATTTTAGCTATTATCCATTCAAAAAAAGCTGGCCCAATTGGTGCTCCTTCTCTATGAATAAATATAATGTCGTACTTCTTAAGTTGAAAAAGTTGAAAAAAACGAACAAAAAACGAACTTAATATTCGAATAGATTTAGAAATAAAATGGCCTTCTTGATGTAAAATCAACCAAGTTTTATCTGAATAAAATGGTTTTATAATAAAATTAAAACCATTTTGCTCTAATAAATTAAAATACTGTTCAAATCGAAATCTTTGAGATGGGGCTTTTCCTAAAGGATAGGGTACCATGAAAAAAATCGACTTTCCCATTTAAAATAAATTTAATTAATTAGAATCACTGAATATTCTCCAAAACTCTTTTTATACCTTCTTCTAAAGGGATCAAATCTCTATTCAAAAGTTGCTTCATCTTACCAATATCAGGCTGTCTTCTCGTCATATCTCCTTCAGGCAAAGCAGGAAGATAAATAATTTTAGACTTTGAATTCGTTAAACGAATTACAATTTCAGCTAAATCTTTAATTGTGAAAATTAAATCACTACCTATATTAAATACTTTATTTACAAATTCATCGCTTTTCATTGCATTTAAACAAGCTTCCGTATTGTCGTCAATAAAACAGAATGTTCTCGTTTGAAGTCCGTCACCATATAAAGTAACATCTTCATCTTTCAATGCTAATCGAATAAATTTAGACATGACAAAATCTGTACTTTGTTTAGGTCCATAGGTGTTAAAAAAACGGAAAATGGTATAATCTAACCCGAATTCTTGTTGATAAGATCTAAAATATGCTTCACCAACATTCTTTACAACAGCATAAGGTAACCTAGAATTTAAAGGGGTTGTTTCTTCATTTTGGGGCAAATGAACTGGCTCTCCATAAACTTCAGATGAAGATGAATAAAATACTCTTTTAACCCCAGTGCTTTTTGAGAGTTCTAAAATATTTTTAATCCCCTCAATGTCATCTAAAACCATTTTAGGATTGTCTAATGTTCTTTTAACTCCAACAACGGCTGCATAATGAAATACATAATCAAATTGATACGAGCACATAATTGGTGCGATATCTTGATAATTATTTACATCCCCTTTTATAAATTTACAATTTTTGTGAACTGGTACATTGTTAATATTTCCCGTTAAAAAATTATCTACTAATACAATGAAATTAGAAGGGTCTTCTAATAATCTGTCAGCTGTAGAACTAGGTACAAATCCTGCTCCTCCTGTAATAAGTATTTTTGCCATTTTAATTATGTAAAGTTATCAGAAAAAAAACTGATTTCTTATTAAATCACTAAGTAACTCAATAATTGTAAAGTTAATTTAATTTATTAGATCATACTATTTTTCAGGAATTTTTCCCACTCCCAAGCTGACTTCATCATTTCATCAAGTGTATATTCTGATTTCCAATTTAATATACTTTCAGACTTAGTTGTATCAGAAAAAATTGATTCAACATCTCCCTCTCTTTTAGGGCCAATTGAATAATTTAATGAGAGTCCAGTGTTTTTTTCAAATGAAGAAATAGCTTCTTTGACACTTACTCCAGTTCCAGAACCTAAATTAAAAACAGTATTTACAGAATTATTTTTTCCTTCAAATAAAAACTCTAAAGCTTTAACGTGGGCTTTTGCAATATCGGAAACATGAATATAATCTCGAATACATGAACCATCACGCGTATTATAATCTTCACCATGAACTGTCATTTTTTCAATTTTACCAATCGCTGTTTGGGTTATTACTGGCACTAAGCTAGTTGGTGGATGTATTGGGAATTCACCTATTAATCCTGAAAGATGAGCACCAACTGGATTAAAATAACGTAATGAGATCGATTTAAGTCTAGGAAATGCTTTCGCATAATCATTTAATATAGATTCTCCTATTTGTTTAGAGTTCGCATAAGGTGATTCCGATTTATTAAAAGGTGTGTCTTCATTCACTGGCAGTTTATCAATATTCCCATATACAGAGCAGGAAGAAGAAAAGATTAAATTTGAAATTGAATATTTTAAACATCCTTCAAGAACATTCAAAAGGGATTCGGTATTATTATGATAATATTTATAAGGAATTGATACTGATTCAGGTACTGATTTAAAAGCAGCAAAGTGAATTATTCCAATACAATTATCCTCCTTTTCAAAAATTTCAAATAATTTTTCTTGATTACATATATCAATAGAATAATTTTTAATTTTTTTTCCGGTCACAGCTTTAATTCGATCAAAAGTTAATTCGGATGAATTTGAAAAATTATCAATTGAAATGACTTCAAAATCTGTATTTTCAATCAATTCTATTATTGTATGAGATCCAATGTATCCAGCTCCTCCTGTTACAATAATTTTCTTTTTAATTTCCATAAACTTGTTTGTAAACAAATAAATATTTTTTAACTCCTTCCTTTAAAGAATAGAAATCGTTTGCTCCTTCCATCATTGATGTAACATCAACTTTAGACGGTTCTTTAATTATTTTTAAATAATGTTCTCTATCAAAAACAGAAACGACTGAGCCAGCATTGTATTTCTTTACAATTTCATCCGTATCTCCTACTCCTGAATTACAAACTAAAGGTATTCCCATTGCCATAATTTCACCTTGTTTTGTTGGTGAAGATGCCTTTTTAGAAAAAGTTGGACGAATAAAAAAGATCGAAGAATCAAAAAGAGAAATGTTTAATGGTACTTTATTATGAACACATGATGTAATAATCACATCTTCTTTTGAAATCCCTTTTTGTAAAACATTTGTATAAATGTTTTCTGGTTTTTCACCTGTGACAAATAGAAATTTAGCATTTTCATTTTCTTCTTTTAAAACTTTAAAATAGTCTAACATCTCAGAAAGCATATACCAAGTACCAATAGAACCAACATAACCAATAACAAAATCAGTTGTATTTATCCCTAACTTTTCTTTTAATTTCGATTGTTCAACCTCATCAATTTTAGAGGGATTAAACAATTCTAAATCGACACAACAAGGAATAATTTGAATTTTTGGTGCATTATTTTTAAATACAACCCAACTTTCTATTTCTTCTTTACCTTTTTGTGTCAAAGAAATGGTATAATCTGCATTTTTAAAATATTGAATCTCTTTCTTTTTGAAATAGTTGTATACCGTTTTGAAAATTGGATTTTTAAGGTCCCACAAGCCACCGTCAATTCTTTCATCTGCCCAAAACCCTCTCATATCAAATATAAATTTTGTGCCGAATTTTCGTTTCATAGATAAACCTACCAAGGCAGAAATATAACTTCGGCAATGAATAAGGTAGAAATTATGCTTTCTATGAAGTTTTTTAGTCAACTTCTTCATTCTTGAAACATCCCAAATCGTCGTAATTAAGGGAGATTTTTGAGTATAACTATTTGGATGCCAAATAATATTATTAGCATCACAAATCTTTTGAATATGATTTTTGTGTTCTTGAAAACGAGTAGGCTTCTCAAAACTAATAATGTGAAATGTAAAACCTTCTTTTGTAAGCCCAATTAAATAAGGTAGAACTTGAGATTGACCTAACGGATCAGTCATTCCATCATAGGATAAATATAAGATATTCTTAGATTTACCTTCAAATAAAGAATCAGTAGTTTTTATTTCATCCATCGATCGTACCAAGTTTGAAACATTAATAAATACCACAACTTTACATCGTATTCTTTTTTCCCATTGTAGAAATCATTTTTTAACTTCTCGATATACGGCCAGTTAAAAATTCCTTGTTCACGTATGATTTTTTCATTTATAAAAGATTCTACATAATCCCTCAATTCATTCATCATCCAATTGGCAATCGGAATAGCAAAACCCATTTTAGGTCTATCCATCATTTCTTTTGGAATATATTGATGAACGATCTCTTTCACAATGTGCTTTTTTGTTCCTTCAAAATATTTATATTCATTTGGAAGCTGGGCAGCCCATTCAATAACTCGGTGATCTAAAAAAGGTTCTCTCCCTTCTAAACTCACTGCCATTGTTGCTCTGTCAACTTTCTGTAAAATATCATCTACTAAATAAGTCTGATAATCAATTGCCATCATGTAGGACAATGGAGAATAACAATCTTCCTTCAGCTCTTTACTTAAATAGGCTGTTTCCAAGTGATTCACATCGAAAAGACACAACTTCTCCATTTGACTATCTGTAAATTGCTGACTTAAACTCAACATGATTCTTTCAGAAGAAGGATCTCTTAATATGTTTTTTAATTTCTCATATCTATTATGGAAATTATATTTGTGTTTAAATACAGGTATTGAATTTGAAGGGACCAAATGCATAATACTAGCCACAGAATGTCTTGCAAAACTTGGAACTTGTTGAATTTTCTTTCCAAATCTTAAAAGGTAGTCATATCGATTATAACCAGCGAAAATTTCATCTCCTGCGTCTGCACTTAATGCAACTGTTACATCTTTTCTTGCTAGTTTACTCACCAAAGTTGTTGGTAAAGCACTGCTATCAGCGAAAGGTTCGTCGTAATAGAATGATAATTCTGGAATTAAATCGATTGCTTCTTTTTCTGTGCAATAAATTTCTGTATGATCTGTCCCTAAATGATTGGCAACATCTTTCGCATAAGGAGCTTCGTTTAAACCAATATCAGGAACCCCAATCGTATATGTTTTTAATTTTTCAGTTCTATCTTTTTGAAGAAGAGCTGTTACACAAGCACTATCATACCCTCCACTTAAGAAAACACCAACAGGAACATCTGCCACCATTCTATATTCACAAGCTGATTGAAGAATTTTCTCTGTTTCTATTTTTGCTTCTTGGAATGGAATTGTTGTCTTTGGTTTGTTGTAATAATCATATACATTCCAATATTGTTTTGATTCATTTTTATCGACAGTAGATAAATCAATATTGAGTGTGTAACCTGGTTTTAATTTATAACAATGCTTGAATATACAAGTTGAAGTCGGCACATTTCCATAATGCATAAAAGCAGAAACAGCGTCTAAATTGATTTCTTTCTCAAAATTTGGATGTTGATGAAATGCTTTTAATTCGGAAGAGAAAAGAAATAATCCATCTTTTAAATAATAATAAAAGGGCTTCACTCCTGCTCTATCTCGAACACAAAATATATTGTTTTCCTTTTGATCATAAATTACAAAAGCAAACATTCCGATAAATTTCTCGATACAAAGATCCCCCCATTGCGCAAAGGCATGAAGAATCATTTCAGTATCTGAATGACCTTTGAATTGATGTCCTAATTTGAGTAATTCCTCTTTTATTTCAGAAAAATTATATATTTCACCATTATATGTAATCCAAAGATGTTCGAATTGCATGGGTTGCTTTCCTGTTTCGGTAATATCAATTATCGCTAAACGTTTGTGCGCTAAACCAATTTGAGACTTTTCACTTTGAAAAAACTGTACGTCACCACTATCAGGACCTCTATGGTTTAAGGTCTTGTTCATTGACTCTAAAATTAGTTCACTCGATTTATTGTTCCAATCGATGAATCCTGTTATTCCGCACATAAGATCAAAGAAAAGGATTTTTTTTGAGAAAATGGTTGAATTCAATAAAATGAATCTCCGTTAAATATACAGGAATTCTAATTGGACTGAAAATTTAGTGGTAATTTAACGTTAGGTTTACGTTTAAAACTAATTGAATTTACTGATACTATAAATTAATTTGAAATGTTGTTGTTTGATAGTTGTGGTACTTTAGCTATACATTCGATACTGAGTTGCTATCGCTAAAAATCACATACTGAAAATCTATTTGATAAAAATACCCGCTCCTTATTATTCGATTTCAAGAGTTTCATAATATTTGCTTCGCCTGATAAAACAACTTTTCCAACGGTGTTTAATATATTTGTAGAAATGATTGCACGCTTTTTTTCTGAATTAATCTCAATGACTTCAAAAATTGCTTGGTATTCCTCATCAGTATAGATTGGAGCTAAAAAATTTAGAGTTTGATTCAAATAAATAGTTCCATTTCCTGGAAAAATAGTTCCTAATACTTTAGAAAAAACAGATGCACTCAACATTCCATGTGTAATTGTTCTTAAGTCTGAAGAATCGTTTCAGTACCTTCAAATAGTATCATTTTTTTAAGTTTAAACAAAATTTAAAATAACTAAATTTCAATAATACGATCAATCAATTGGGCAAGAATTGCAGTTTGATTTTTTCTCGAATAGAATTCAATTTGGTCAATTTTAGATAAATTAAAAACTGAATTTTCATTTTGCTTCAACAAAATTAAATTCAATAAATTTAAATAAACTTCTTTTTCATTGTTACAAATAACACCTAATCCAGTAGATTTTAGAGTTTGTTCAACTATATCGTGATCATTTGGATAAAATAATATTTGTTTTTTTAAACCAATATATTCATACATTTTACTAGAGGGTATACCTTTGATATTTAAATGTGATACCATTAATAATAAATCTGAACCTTTTTGAATTTTCACAACGTCTTCTTTAAGAATTCTATCTGTAATTAATACATTAGACTCTATACCTTTTATGGCCTTTTCAACTCTATTTTTTTGAGTTTTATCAAAACCTAAACCTGGAAAATTTAGCTGAATCTTTAAAGTCACATCTTTGTTTAGAATAATTTTTTTTATTGCATTAATTACTATTTCAATAGGTTGAGTTGGATATAAACTACCATTATAAGTAATTGTAAAATATCTTTTATCAGTTTCAATTATATCATTTTCATTTAATCCATCAAACCCATTTAATATGACTTCGCCATTTTTATTAACAAAAGAAGCAATTTTACTAGTGTATTTTGGAGAAACTGAAATAATACATTCTGAAGATTTAACCCATTTTCGTTCACTTTTAGATTGAAGAGATGATATAATCTTTTTCAAACCATTCCCCCTGGAAATCAATTCTGAAGTATTCCAATCATCTCTATAATCAGCTATCCATCTTATACCTGTCTTCTTATTCAATAAAAAACCAAATTTAAACTGCACAAATGGATTTCCTGAAACTATTAGACATTTGTATTTATCTTCTTTTTGAATTAAATCTAATGAAAAATCATATAGATTTGAAAAAGGAATCGATCTATTAAAATAATTTTCTAAAATCTGATCTTTAAACGTTAAAATCTTGCTTATTTTTTGAAATATTTTCTTGTCTTTGTTTTTTGAAAAAATTTGATCTCTAATGCTTGCAACATATGGTAAATAATATACTTCGTATTGATCGTTTTTTTGATGAACGACTTCTCTTCCTGTAGACTTTAGAACATCTTCTGGTGAATTTATTGGAATATCCCAATTTCGAGAAACAATAGTTGGATAATAACCAAAATTTGACAAATAATTTGCCCATCCCAACACTCTTTGAGAGGCCGTTAAATTGCATGGAGGAAAAAAATATGATATAATTAGAATATTTTTCATAATTAAATCGTTAACATTGAAGACCTTTCCAGCATCTTAAAAACATCGGTTTCAACTATGTATTTTTTTAATGTGATTGAAATAAATTTTTCAAAAGCTTCAACATTTGCTTCCGAGAATAATTTTGGATGACTTATCAAGTGAATAAAATTATCACATTTTAATTGATTAATATAAAGAGAAGCTTTATAATTATTTAACAATTCAATGGAATAAGTTTCTTCAGATAAAAATCTATTAACCTTTTTTGTACTTTTTAAAATATTTCCAGATGCTTTGCCATCTCCCCATCTTTTCCAATTATCTTTATTACTATTTCTCCTATAATATAAACCATTTATAATTTTTGGAAATCCTTTTAATTTAAATTGATCCATCATTATTTCAATAAATTCACCTTTATCATCTTTTAAAACAACATCTTCGGAAAACGAAAAAATATTATCTATAGGGTAATTAGAGTAATCAAAGGAATACAAACCATTTAGACCTGTGCTTTTGGCATTTTTCAATACTGAAAAATCCAATTTAATATTATATTTTTCGAATTGACTTTTAAATAAACCAAATGGCTGTGCATAAAGACCTCCGGCTCTAAAACCTGAATAAATAGGCTTTAGTTTACTATTATATATTTCATCTAAAATTTCATTTGAAATAAAAAATACTTCTTCAATTTCAGAAATAGTCAAATTGCTTATAGCAAAACGAGATTTATTACTTAAATCCCATTGATTAATATCCTCTAAATAAATAGCATCTAACCAATGAGGGTGTATATGATGAAAAATATATGATTTTGACTTAATCAAGCTTTGTAATAAGTTGATTATTTTTTTATAATCATTAAATGCTTTTTCGCAAATTGATGCTATTTTCTTTAATCTATACAAATATAAAGTATCAACAAAAAAAATAGAAGTTAAATTATATTTATCAATTATTTTTTTTACTTCTAGAGTTGGCTTTATTAAACAATTCTCAACTGAACCACTTTTATCTCCTAAAAACAATTCAAAATCAAAAGTTAATAAAATATCTTTAGTTTTCATTTCTTAAATGTATTCTTTATCATTAATAAACCAGTGTACAATTTATATTTAAATTTATTAAGAATCCAAATAAAATGGTACCCTTCTTGAATTTCAGATCCAAACCCCATTTTGAAAGACGCTAATCTCTCATGCTTATCCGTCAACATTTCTCCTTCTCGACTAGCACCTAGTTGATAGGCTTCCAATCCTAATTCTTTGTATTTTTTTATTAATTCCCAATGCAATAAACGAAAAGACCCATTTAATGCATTTTTAGAAGAACCTCCAAAAATATAAAATGCATTTTTTCGATCACTAAAATTTAATATTCCTGCCTCAATTTCGCCATCAAGATAAGCAACTCCACATTGAATAGCAATATCATCATTTGAGTTAAAAGCTATTTTTTTTATAGTATCATAAGAATCATGTACGGCTTTTTCTTGTTTTAATTTTTCTGAGTAAATAGTATAAAAATCATCAAAATATTCAAGTCCAAATTTTATCTCAACGTTTGCTTTTTCAGCATTTCTTATGTGACGTCTATAAACTGATTTGAAAGATTCAAAAATCGAATCAATTGATTTATCAAGTAATTTAATTGAAATTATACCTAATTTATACCCAATTGCATTTTTAGGAATGTGATTGAAATTTTCAATGTGAATTGGAGGTAATATAAAATCGACCAGTTTATTATTCATTAAATATTTTCCAAGCATACTAAAGAACAACTTTTCTTCTTCTAAAGTTAACCTTATATTATCTTTCAAAGGAATATGAACAAAATAACCAATAGAAAAAATAGACTTTTTACGAATTAATAGTGGAATTGAAATATTTCCATCTTGTAAAATAAACAATTTTCCATGAACATCTTTGTTTACATAGTCTATAAACGTTTTTGATAACGATGCGCAAAAATTAGAATTATATTCGTAGGGGATAATTTCCATTATTTATTTATTAAAATAGAAACTTTTTAATTCAGGAAATTCCTCTAATAATTTTTCATCCAATTCTTTTGTATTCCCAACAACTCTAGCTGGTTGACCTCTTAAAATAGAATAATCCGGAAATTCACCATTTACATAGGAATAAGCAGAAACAATCGATCCTTTTCCTATTTTAGAACCAGGCATTATTACCGTGTGCGCTCCAATGTATGAAAATTTCCCAATGTAAACTTCTTTAGAAATTAACCCTTTTTCCAATAAATTTTCAGGAATTAAAGTATTTCCATGTAAACGAATTGTGTTATGGCTTGAATGTGTTAAAATCGAAACATAATTTGTTATTTGACAACCTTCCTCAATGATTACTTTATTGTATCCATCAATATAATTAAAATGACCAATAAAAACATGTTTTCCTATTTCAATATTTTTTTTATTTGAAATATGAGTCATATTGCTTGCTCCAGTTTGATCGATTGTTAATCCAACAGAATTCTTATAGCCTATAATCTCAGGCTTAATTCTAGATAAAAGGAATTTATAAATAAATTTATTTATTATTTTGGATAACATTTTTAATCTTTTTTAATTTCTTAATCACATTAATAATAGATGGATAGTCTCCGTGATTCTTAGGTTGAGCATTCAATATATCCTCAAACTCTTGTTCTGTAAATTCTAATTTTTTAATAATATATTCCTTGTCTTGAGCTAGCTGTCCAGAAAGTTGATATTCATTTGAATTGATTAAATTAATTGCTTCTTCTTTGGTCAATTGTCCTGATAAAATAGAAGAAGAATAATGAAATTTCCGTTTGTCAATTTTAAACTTTTTGATCAGGATATAACCTTGGTAAAAACGCGTGAAAATGCTTTCAAAATGTTTTTGACCATAATCTCTCCAACCATATTTTTCAACTAATTCAGTTTTAACAACTTCTTTGTTATATTCAATATAATCTAACGGATAATAATACTTAATTCCAAGTATTCTTTCGTAATAATATGTTTTAAAAAAACCAATAACAGGATAAGTTTTTAATTTTCTCTCACCAAATTTACGATGAATTGCTCTGAAATTTATTGAATCTAATTTGTAATGTACGACATTATCAGGCATCCAACCTTCCGTTGCCATTTGATGACCGGTTAAAATATGCTTTACACCAAACTTTTTAGCGACTTTGTTTAAAGCAGCTTGAGCACACATTTCATTTGCCCAATCAATATCAATAACCGATGCTTTCAAAAATGATCGAACAACATCTTTTATTTCTTCCCAATCGATAACAACTGTATATAAATCTAAATCGAGTTGTTTAATCAACGTTTGAATATTAAAAACGGCAATTTCTGAATTCCAACCATTGTCAATGTGTACTAATAAAGGGTTTAAACCCCATTCCTTTGCCTTTAATGCTAAATAAGCACTATCAACTCCTCCACTGATTCCTAATATACAATCGTATTTCTTCTCTTTTTTACTAGCTGCTATTTCTTTTAATAAAGTATCTAAATAATTTTCTTCTTTTTGTTTTTGAATTTTTTTGTTTTTTTCTTCTACAACAGCACAAACATCACAAATGCCGTATTTATCAATTACGATTGAGGGATAAATATCATTCGTTATCAAGCATTGTTTACATATTGTCACTTTATTAAAAGAACAATGAGGATTTTTTATCAAATTAGACAATTCTTTAAAATTAGTCTCGTTATTAAATTCTTCCTTCCAAATTTGTTTTGCGTTTTTAGAAAATTTTAATTTTGTTTCTCTTGATAAATTATGAAAAGAAATAACTGCATTCCTCAAATTTTCAATATTTTTTTCAGGATTAAACTTCAATAACATTCCATTTATTTGATCATAAACAATTCCTGGAATTCCACCAATATCAAAAGCTATGCTCGAAATTCCTGCCGAATTCGCTTCCATCAACGAAACTGGGATTCCTTCTGTATCACTACAGTTTATAATACAATCAATCGGTGTATTTACTAAAAAAAATTTCACTTGTTGTTTAGTAAATTGGCCGTGTAAATGATACGTTATATTTGACTTTTCATCCAGCTCTTTATTTACGAGTTCGATGAATTGAGATTCATACGGTTCAAAACCATACCCAATATGATGCCATACAATATTTATAACATCAATTGATTTTAAAACTTCAACAATACGATCTAATCTCTTAACTTGATTAATATGTGAAAGAGTTAAAATTGATAATGAACCATCTAAATTAAGTTCTATAAATTCGTTTTTATATTTTACATTAATTTCAAAATCATCTACACCTAATCTAGATGTAATAATTTTTTCAGGTCTAATACTTAATTTATTTTTCAATAAATATTTTCTCCCATCATTTGAAATAGGTAGTATTTTTTCAGCATTGTTAAAAATCAATTCACGAAATGGTAGAAAATTTACTTGATGTCTTTCAAAATACAAATCCCATCCATGCAATCTAGTTATGTAATTCAATTCAGGTCTTTTATTTTTTATTCGAGCCAATGAAATTGCATGAATATCACACCAATAAGAATAAAAAACTGTTTCATTTAGATCAATTTTCTCACTTTCAATAAATTTATTAATAGCATTAATGCCTTTTTTACTGCTTGCCCAATAATTTGAAATCACCTTAAATAAATTGGTAGACAATTTAATTTTATGCTTAAATCTCGCTAAAAGAATTTCATAAATAAATCTAAAATTTAAAATTTGAAAAAATTTATTAGAAATATTAATTGTAATATCATTCTTATAAAGACTATAAATCTGAACATTTTCAGGTTTATATAATTCAAATTCAGTATTTCGTATTTCTTTTAAACTAGTATGTAATAAAAATATTTTCTCGAAATCTTTTTCTAATACTTTTATTTCGTCTTCGAGAAAAGGTTCACCAGTTCCATAAGGATAATCGGCAACTAATATTACTAGATTTTTTCTATTTATCATTAAATTTCTCGTAGGATGTTCTTTTAACAAAGATAGAATTTTTGATAAATAAGAAGAGCGTTTTTTTTAAAATAATCAAAGAATAAGTAAAACTGTTTATTATCTTTGATTTATGATTGTTATTGTAGACTATAAAATGGGGAATTTAGGATCCGTGACCAATATTATTAAAAAAATTGGACACACTTCTATAGTCTCTTCTGACATTGAAGTTATCTCAAAAGCTAGTAAAATTATTTTACCAGGTGTAGGTTCTTTTGAAAAAGCGATGGATAACCTACGAGAATTGAATCTAATTGATGTTTTAAATGAAAAAGCGCTAATCGAAAAGGTTCCGTTTTTAGGAATTTGTTTGGGTATGCAACTGTTAACCAAATCTAGTGAAGAAGGAAATGTGGCTGGATTAGGTTGGATTGATGCAAAAACAGTAAAATTTAAATTAGCTGATTATCCAGAACTTAAAGTGCCTCATATGGGATGGAATGATACTCGCTTTACCTCTAATCATTTTTTAAGTGAAGATTATCATGATGATCCTCGCTTTTATTTTGTTCATTCTTATCATGCAGAATGCGAGAACGAAGAAAACATTCTTACTAAAACAAAATTTGGGTGTGATTTTGCATCAGGAATCATAAAAGAAAATATTATGGGAGTTCAATTTCACCCGGAAAAAAGTCATAAATTTGGAATGAATCTCTTTAAAAACTTTATTGAAAAATGTTAAGAACGAGAGTAATTCCCTGTTTACTATTAAAAGGAAATGGACTTGTGAAAACAGTTCAATTTAAAAATCCAACTTATATAGGTGACCCAATCAATGCTGTTAAAATATTTAATGACAAAGAAGTAGATGAATTGGTTTTTCTAGATATTACTGCTACTCAAGAAAAACGAGGTCCCAATTTTAAAATATTATCTGAAATAGCTACCGAATGTTTCATGCCAGTCGGGTACGGTGGTGGAATTAGTAATCTTTCTGAAATAGAACAATTATTTAACTTAGGAATTGAAAAAGTAATTTTAAATAGTTGTGCTTTCTCACAACCCGACCTGCTAACACAAGCAATAAACATATTTGGAAGTCAAAGTATTGTTGTTTCAATGGATGTAAAAAAACATTGGATCACACGAAAACAAGCTGTTTACACAATGAATGGTAAACAAAACACTAATTTTTCTCCAAGAGATTATGCTAAAAAAATGGAAGATGTTGGTGTAGGAGAAATCATTTTGAATTCAATCGATTTAGATGGCACAATGTCCGGTTATGATTATGAATTGATTAAAGCAGTATCATCTGAGGTTAAAATACCAATCGTTGCTCTTGGGGGAGCTGGTTCTTTAGAAGATCTAGGGAAAGCAAAGTCTGCGGGTGCTTCGGCTGTTTCTGCGGGGAGTCTATTTGTTTTTCAAAAAGCACATAGGGCAGTTTTGATTACTTATCCAAATAAAAAAGAAATTGAATTATTTATTTAATTTTACACTAATATGACTGAAACAAGATTAATAACAGTTGGATTCGTAGTGACAAACTTAGTAATTAAATTAAAAACCGATTTCCCAACTTATAAAGTTATAGCTTTTGATAATTTAAAACGAAGAATCAAAAGATAATTGGATTAAATCAAAAAGGAATAAATGAGGATTGTTCATTATGTGGAGCAAGATCATTTTATGAAACAAGTAAACTTTCTTAAATTCAAGTATAAATGCAAATTACTTCAAGAATTAAAAACAAACTTAAAAGAACATTCATTGATCTTATCTTTTTACTGCATGCAGAAAAGCTCATAATAAAAAGAAAAAAAATCAATGTCATTATTATGTATCATGGAATTGATTTAAATGAAAATAAAAAATTTAATTCTCGATTTATAGGTGTTAAAAACTTTAAAAAACAAATATTGTTCTTTAAAAAGCATACAAACATTATTTCTTTACAAGATTTTTTAAATAAAAAATTTAATCCAAATAAGAGCAATATTGCTATTACTTTTGATGATGGTTTTTTAAATAATTATAAATATGCATTTCCTATATTAGAAAAATACGAGATTCCATCGACAATATATGTGACGAGTCTAAATCAAACGAAATATGATATAATTTGGCCTGACTTTGTTGATTTAGCTTCCTACCACTCTAGCTCTTCAATTAAAATTGACAATGTCGAATTTGTGAAAAATTCATTTGGGAAATATTATTCGAATGAACTTTCATTGACATTAAATGAAAAGATAAAAAAAGAAGGTGATTTCAGATATAAAGAAAAAGTATTTGTTGCATTTAATGATTTAAATTTGAATTTCAAAAGCAATGAAAAATATTTTGACAATTGGCAATTAATGAATGATGATCAAATAAAAGAAATCGATAAATCAAAATTTGTTAAAATTGAATCGCATGCCTATTGGCACAATAATCTAGGAAATATACCAATAAAAGAGGCTATCATCGAATTAAAAAAATCAAAAGAATATTTAGAAAATTTGCTTCATCGAGAAATAAATGAATTAGCATACCCTGACGGATCCTACACTAGAGAATTAATAACTGAAGCTGAAAATATTGGGTATAAATATCAATTAGCTGCAGATGGCTATAATTATAATGAAGACATATTAGATAAAAGAATTCACGATAGAACTGGTTTATATCCATCAGTATCTTGGTGTAATCAATTAATTGAATTGTATAAATAACATTTAAAAAGTATCCAAATCACAATAAGTAAATTTTATAGTTTCACCATTAATATTCTCATCTAAGGGTAAATAAAGTAATCTTCGTTCATTAATTGCATTATATTGTGAACATAAGATCTGATCAAGAATATGATCTTTGCTCATTTCAAATTGTAAAATTCTCACCCCCATTAAAAAAGCAATAATTTTAAGCTTTTTAATCGAGCTCGAAATTTCAATAATTGAGCATTTATCTACATCTCCGATTCCGATACTACCATCTTTGTTTAATTTAATAAAAAATCGAACACTTCCTATTTCTAAAACTTCACTACTTGAGTAAGAAGACTTGTATTTTATATAATCGTTGTCTTTTTCAATTTCATTATAATTCATTTCTTTTTTGAAATTTAAAAAGTAATTCTGTTTTTTAAAGAACAATTTATGCAAAAACAAAAAATAAGGCTTATAGAAAAAATTTACAGCAGGATATCTTTTTGCTAAGCTACTTAATGGCAGTGTGTTAATTTTCACACAATAACCTTTAAAACATTCATTATCAATAAAATCAAGATATCTTACAAACAAGGGATAAGAGCCTTTATCTCCATACACAAAAGCATATAAGAGTTTAATACCATTATTCTTAGCGTAATCATGGCTATGACTAGCTAATTTTGAAAATAAATTAAAACTCTTTTTATGATCACTATGAATTAAAATATCTCCTACTTGCCCTGCTAAAATTTTCTCATTATTATAATTTATATATACAGGAAATATTGCATAAAGTCCTCCAGGATTATTATTCGAATCATATGCAATAAAAGTGAAATTATTACCTCCCGTTTTAGACGAATCGTATTTTGATTTTATACTTTCTATAGATCGAACTTCATTAAAAGCATTTTTAAATAATGAAGGAAGATCTTTAATGTTATTATCATTTAAAAGTTCAAAAGTGTAATTATTATTCATAAAGTATATCTAAATATTTTAACATTTATATATTTCAATAAGGCGATTTGTATAATCTACTACATCATAAGATTTAGAAAAAATAAAACCATTTTCACCCATTCTTTTTCTTTTTTCAGGGTCAAGAATTAATACCTCTAATTTTTGTTCAAAATCAATTAAATTTCTATTTTCAATTAAAAAACCATTTTCATTTTCATTAATAAGATCTTGATTTCCACCACCGTTTGTTGTTACTATAGGTAATTTTGAAGCCATTGCTTCTAACAGTACTAAGCCAAACCCTTCTTTGTGAGCTGCATGAACAAAAATATCAGCTTTACTTAAATAAAAATCTACATTTGAAACATTTCCCCTCAAAAAAACACATTCATTTAAATTTAGATCATTAATTAACATTTTTAAATCCCCTTGTAAAGGTCCATATCCAAGTATATCAAATTTAATTTTATATCCCTTAAAGATTAATTTAGAAACAATTTCAATTAAAAAACGATGTCCTTTATTCTCAGTTAAATTGCCAATACTAATTAATTGAACAAATTGATTAGTAATTTTATTTTCATCTGAAAAATATAACGTGCGGTCTATACAATTTGGTAAAAAACAAACATTCTTCTTTAATTTTGAGGGTAAATGAAGCTTAAAAAAGGACTCAGTATCTTTTGATATTGCAATAAAAGTATTATTTACTTTTTTATATTTTTTTAAAAGCCATTTAATTTCTAAAAAATCTGAGATCCATCTTTTATTTTTTTTCCGGTTTTTTAAATTAAACTGATCCATGTTATTATGACAATGGGTTACATATTTAATATTGTCATATAATTTATAATGAGAAATCAACTCTGCTTTAAACAAATGAGAATGGATAACATTTGGTGAAAATCGAGTAACAATTTCATCAAATTTTTCAATATCAATAATTAACTTATTCTTTAAAAGAGAAAACGAACTTTTAAACTCGATTTGAATTATTTTAGCTGATTCTTCTAACTTATTTCTCAAGGAAAAATCGTTGTAAGTAATGTGAAAAGGTTCCGAAATTACAATTATTACCTCATGTCCACGTTTAACTTGTTCAATTACAATATTTGCTAAAAGAAACTCTGCTCCCCCACATCCTAAAGTGTTTGTAACATGTAAAATTCTCATTTTAATTGTAATTTAATTAATTTAAACAGACTTGAACTAGTTTAACTTTGACCAATTTTGAAAAATGAAAATGAAATATGAAATTATTACCTAATACAGGTAAAACATTTTTAGGTAACAAATCTAAAGCCAAATTCCAAACAGCTTGAGAATGTATCCAGTTTTTCCAATTTAAATAAATGATACTAAGATCATCAGACTTAACTTCCATAATTCATAAAAAAGAAGATTTTTATTATCAAATACGACTAAATATACTTACAAATAATCACACAAATACTATTATGCTTTAAATATAGCACTTTAAAACATGGTAATTAATTAATATTATACTCTGGAATTTTCCTGTTAAAAAACAACTTAAATAAAACTAATAATTTATGTTTTAACTGTGGATGTTTTTTTTGATAAAAAATCGAATAACATAAATGCTTAATTGCTAGAATTTTATTTTTATTAAATAAATGATATTTCATAATATTAAAGTGTGTATCACCAATTGTATCTGACCAAAGTTTGCGAGGTATTTTTGATTTAATTTCTGGGTATTTTTTTAAAAATAATTGGATTCCATTTAATCTTTTTAAAGCTGAATTATTTTTAATATTAATTGAATTATCGGCATGTAAACTATAGACAACGGTTTCTTTTTCGATGTGAAAAACCCTAAATTTCAAAGCAATTTTAACCCAAAGTAATAAATCTTCAACGATTACAATATCTTCATCAAAAAACACATGCTGTAGAATCGTATTTTCTATACAAACTCGACCAGGAATAATAGGGTTTTGAAATAAATAAGGAATAATTTCATTGTCTAAAGAGGGAAATAGTAAATGTTCTATAACATTGTTTTGAGAAATAATCATATTCGTAAAAAAAAGTCCTACAGGAAATTTTTCTTGTTCTATTCTTTCATATAAATCGAATAAATGATTTTCCAGAAAAAAATCATCGCTATCTAAAAAACATATGTATTTTCCATTTGAATGCTTAATACCATTATTTCTAGCAGCACTTCTTTCTTTATTATTTTGGAATACATATTTTATTCTTTCATCATCCTTTATTAAACCAGTCGCAATTTCTTTTAAATTATCTGAAGAACCATCATCAACAATAATACATTCCCAATCAGAATAAGTTTGGTTTTTAATAGAATCAATAGTTTTACTAATAAAATTAGCACGATTAAAAACAGGAATTACAATTGAAAAAAATGCCATAACCTTTAATTAAATAAGTTAACTGTTTTTCTGAGTAAAAGATTCGAAGCTTAATAAATTTAAAAATTCTTTTCTTTTGTCATTGAAAATACTATATTCATAAAAATGATTCTCTTCACTATTTTTTAAGATATTTAATCCAGGTTTTGCTGATTTACTAATGATGCCAACTCCCCAATCACTATCGATACAACATGAATTATAAGTCATTCGTGCCTTCACAAAAGCTTTCCAAGTAGTTCCATTCCAAGCACCTCCAGCTGGACTATTGTAAAAACTATAGGTTTCTCGGGCATGATGTTCAGATGGGGGATTACAATCATGAAGTACAATAAATCCGTCTTCTGATAAGTATTGGATTGAGTTGAAAATATCTTTTTCAACTTGTTGAGCTAAATGTAAACCATCAATAAAAATTACATCAAATTTTGTATCGTTGGGTATTTTGAGACTATTTTGAGAAAGTTGTGAAAAAAAGTCATCTGAAGTCATTTTAAAATCGACTGGATTTAATTCAAATTCTACACCTGGATCTACAGAATATTTATTTGAAATATTAATTAAATTAAAATTATCAGCTGGATTTCGGACGCCAATTTCTAAATAGTTCTGAGCGTTTATTGTTAATGATAAAAAATTAATGATATCAAATCGATAAGGCTTTTTAGTCTTCTCAATATTTGTGAGATTTTTTGTTAATTGAAAACTTTCATCATTTGAAAATTTTTTCCCTAGCTTATAAAGTTCATAATATTTTTTTAAAGCATGATATCTTTTTTTTACTATTTTTTTAATCATTGTATTTTTAATTTTATGTAAATATACAGGTAGGTTTAACAAATCTAATAAACAATTCTTTAGCTTACAGATATTTTGAATTTTATTTTCTATTTATCAAAATCGTATTAGATTTCAAATTTTGTAAGAAAAGTAACTATTTCAAGATAAACAGACACTTTTACATTTAAAATTATCAAAAGTGAACTCCCCATTAAAGATATCGAAAAAGAATCTGCCAATTTGTAAAACAAAATTCTAATTAAAAGCATGCTAGACTTACTCAAACTCTTCCATTAGCACCCTTGTTTCAGTTCCTCATAAAGCAAGAATATCTCCTATAAGAAGAATGTCGTTTATATCATGAAAATTGTTTATAATCAAGAACAAATTTGTTATAAAAGTAAATTAAAAAACTAAAAATCAATTAAATAGATTTATTTTTAGGACATCATCCCGTTTTAAAGTAATATCATCAAGTTAAAAGTGTGAGTCTGCATTTTAAACTATTTCATTAAATGATTTTATAGCAGAATATTAAGTATATTTGTTTATTTAAATTTTGAATAATTCTAAAATATAATTTTTTTTAAAAAAATGGAAGAGCAACCTTTGTTTTCTGTTTTGATGATGGCTTATAATCAAGGTAAATATATTGGTGAAGCTATTGATTCTGTATTATCTCAAGATCTACCTTTTAAATGGGAATTAGTTATTGGTGATGATGCTTCGTCAGACAATACTAAAGAGATTGTTGAATATTATTTAATGAAATGGCCAGATAATATTAGATATTATAAACATGAATTTAATATTGGGCTACATGCAAATTACATGTTTTTAATTTCAAAATGCAAAGGTAAATATATAGGATTATTGGAAGGTGATGATTACTGGATTGATCCAAAAAAATCTATAAAGCAAGTTGGGTTTATGGAAGAAAACCTTTCTGTTTCTTGGACTTTTACGAATGGAAATATTGTTAATGAAGATGGTGAAATTCAAAAATATATTTCTTACGATTTTCCGGTAATATTTGATTTTGAGTTCTTTTTAAATAATTATTTTAATCCATTAAACAATAGCATTATTTTTAGAAAGTCATCTGAACCAGTTGTTTATCCCGTTTTCTTTTCTGGAGTAGCTCAATGGGATACCGTTTTACATTATTTAAGATCTACCAATGGTAGTATAGGATACGTTTCTATTAATGGTCTAGCTTGGAGGAGACATTCAAATGCTGCGTCTTTTACACCTGCCTTTTCAGGAGTTAAAAGGTCTAAAGATTGGATAACAATTAATAAAAATATAAAGGAATACCTTCCATTAAAATTTCATAAATATTTTAATGTGAATTTTGTTGCTTATGAATTTATTTCTATTAAATTTTTTCATGATAAAAGAATTATTCCTTTTATATATTATTTTTTCAAAATGTTAATAGCTAAACCTATAAGACCTTTAATGTCATATAAAGATTATTTATGGAAATTAAAAAATAAATCTTGAAATACACTACTAGATAATTTATAAAACAACTAAATAAACCGATTAATAATTAAAATTAATCTTAAAAAATGGACCAATATATAATGAATAAAAAATAATTATTTAGTCTTTATTAGAATTAGAGATTATTTTATTTTTTGTTGCTAGAGTTGTTAAATTGATGTTTTTCTGACCAACCACAAATTGGTATTTTACAGGAATTCATTGAGTTAAACACTCTGTCGGGATTAAAGAAAACGGAGAAACTCTAAGCAAAAAAAGAAAAACAAACAAATGAAAGAATTTACTCAACTCAAAAAAAATTTAAAAAAAGATTTTTCAAATTTAAAAAAAATTAAAATTGCTTTACTAGGTGACACTGCAACTCAATTTTTAAACCAAGCATTAAAAGGCTTAGGATTTGACAATGATCTAAATCTAGATATCTTAGAAGCTGATTTTAATCAAATTGATAGACAAATATTTGACCCATCATCAGAATTATATGAATTTTCTCCCGAATATGTAATCGTTTTTCAATCATCTCACAAACTGATTAATAAATACAATAAACTTACAGTAGAAAATCAAATAAATCTTGCTGAAACTGAAATAGATTCGATTTCAAGTATTTATCAAACTATTATTGAAAAATTAAGTGCTAAAGTAATATTTTATAATTATACTGAAATTGACGATTCAATATTTGGAAATTTTGCAAATAAAACAGAATCATCTTTTCTATTTCAACTGAGAAAACTTAATTATAATTTAATGGAATTTGCAGTAAAAAATACCAATTTTTACATCTGTGACATTTCTTCCATTCAAAACAATATAGGGAAAACAAACTTTTTTCAACCTTCAATTTACATTAATACTGAAATGGTATTGAGTATATATTCAATCCCTTATGTCTCATCGAGAACAATAGATATCATAAATTCAATTGAAGGAAGATTAAAAAAGTGTGTAATCATTGATTTAGACAATACGACTTGGGGAGGAATTATAGGGGATGATGGTATTGAAAATATTCAAATCGGAAGTTTGGGAATTGGAAAAGCATTTACTGAATTTCAATATTGGATTAAAAAATTAAAAAATAGAGGCATTATAGTCGCTGTATGCAGTAAAAACACAGAATCAGTTGCCAAAACTCCATTTGAAAGTCACCCCGAAATGGTATTACGTTTAGACGATATTTCAATTTTCATAGCCAATTGGGAAAATAAAGCTGATAACATAAGACTAATACAAAGCGTTTTAAATATCGGATTTGATTCTATGATATTCTTAGACGACAACCCATTTGAGAGGAATTTAGTACGAGAAAATATTCCAGAAATATGTGTTCCTGAACTACCAGAAGACCCTGCAGAATATTTAGAACACCTCTATTTTTTGAACTTATTTGAAACGAATTCATTTTCAAGTGAAGATCTCGAAAGAACGAAACTCTATCAAATAGAAGCACAAAGAGCAACAATTCAAAAAAAATTCACAAATGAAGTTGATTTTTTGAAAAGTTTAAATATGCTATCCTTAATTGAGCCATTTAATAAATTTAACACCCCTAGAGTTGCTCAGCTTTCGCAGCGATCAAATCAATTTAATTTAAGAACTATACGATATAGCGAAAAAGATATTGAAGTTCTAGCAACATCAAATAATCATTATACTTTTGCTTTTAGTCTAGAAGATAAATTTGGTGAAAACGGTTTAATTTGTGTTGTAATTTTAGAAAAAAAGACAGTTACCAAATTATTCATTGATACATGGTTCATGAGTTGTAGAGTGTTAAAAAGAGGAATGGAAAATTTTGTATTGAATACTATTGTTAACTTTGCAAACGAAAACAATTTTTCTGAAATCGAAGGTGAATTTATTTTAACCTCTAAAAATGAAATTGTTAAAAATCATTATAAAAATTTAGGGTTTAAATTATCCTCAAGTAATTGGATTTTAAATGTTCAAGAATACAAAATGAAAAAGAATGAAATAAAAAAGAAATAAAATAAAAAAATGGAAAGAGAAGAAATTATTAAGGAAATAAACATTATTTTTATAGACGTTTTAGATAATGAAGATATTTCAATAACTGAAAAAACTTCGGCTGATGATATTGAAGAATGGGATTCATTAACTCACATTCAATTAGTCGTCGCTATTGAGAAATTTTTTAAAATCAGATTTACTTCAAAAGAAATTCAAAGTTGGAGTACCGTCGGAGAAATGATTAACTGTATTCAAGAAAAAGGTATATGATTTTAAAAGAAGGAGATTTCTTTGAACAACTATTTATAATTACAAAAGAGCATTATTCTCATTTTATAAATTTGTCAAATGACAGAAATCCTTTACACATTAATACAACATTTGCTAAAGAAAAAGGGTTTAAAGATGTTGTTATGCACGGAAATATTTTAAATGCCTTTTTATCCTATTTTATTGGAGAATGTTTACCAATAGAAAATGTAATCATTCATTCACAAGAAATCCAGTTTAAAAATCCAGTTTATATGAATGACCAATTATTTTTTAAAAGCGAAGTTGTTGGTTATTTTGAATCAGTTAATGCTATAGAGTTTAAATTTTCATTTAAAAATGAAGAAAATAAAACGGTAGCAAAAGGTAAAATTCAAATCGGAATACTACCATGAAAATATTAGTAACAGGAGGCGGATCTGGTTTAGGAAAATCTATTACAACAGCTTTAGCTAAGGATGAAAATAACATCGTTTATTTTACTTATAATACTTCTTTTTTTAATGCCAAAGAAATAGAAAAAGAATATAAAAACACTGTTTCAATAAAATGTGATTTTAAAAACATAAATGAGTTAAATGAATTAAAAGAAAAAATAGAAGACTTTAATTTGGATTTATTAGTAAATAATGCTTATTCTGGCGAAGCTATTAAAACATATTTTCATAAAATACCCACGACTGAATTTCAAACTGATTTCACAAACAATATACTTCCAACTGTCATTATAACACAATCAGTTATTTCAAGTTTTCGGAAAAATAAAAAATCAGGAAAAATAATTACAATCCTTAGTTCATTTTTAATGAATTCCCCCCCCACAGGAGCATCAATTTATGTGGCCAATAAAGCATATTTAAAATCTCTCGTTAATTCTTGGGCTACTGAAAATATAAAATTTAATATCAGTTCAAATTCTATTTCCCCTTCCTTCATGCAAACAAATTTGACAAAAGATGTAGATGAAAGAATAATAGAACAAATGAAAGATTCACATCCATTAAAAAGACTCTTAAAGATAGAAGAAGTAGCGGAAACCGTTGTTTTTCTAAAGAATTCGTCTTCCCAAATAAATGGAATAGATATACCTCTCAATGCAGGAATAAATATTAAATAAATCATTTGTTAATTCTATAACATTTCTATTATTCCTAAAACATACATATTATTTTAATTGGGTTAGGTATAAAATAAAAAAACTTAAGTAAAAAATTATTACTTTAGAAATCTAAATATTTTTATAAAAAAAAAGAGAGCAAAAATGAAAAAACTGTCAATTATTATTCCCGCGTATAATGAAGAAAAAACAATTCATTTCATTTTAAATAAAATTAAAGATGTACAATTAATAAATAATATTGAGAAAGAAATAATTATTGTTAATGATTGTTCTAAAGATCAAACAGAGGAAGCAATATTAAGTTACATTAATACAAATCCTGAAATGACAATAACTTATTATAAACATGAAATAAATCAGGGTAAAGGGGCTGCTTTACATACAGGTATTTCTAAAGCAACTGGACAACTTCTTGTGATTCAGGATGCTGATCTTGAATATGACCCTGAAGAATATAATTTATTATTAACGCCTATTTTAAAAGGGGATGCTGATGTTGTTTATGGTTCTCGATTTATAGGTGGTAAACCTCATAGAATTTTATTTTTTTGGCACACTATCGGAAATAAATTATTGACAAATCTTTCAAATCTGCTAACAAATTTGAATTTAACAGATATGGAAACATGTTATAAAATGTTTAAGACTGAAACAATACAGAAAATTCAATTAAAAGAAAAAAGATTTGGATTTGAACCTGAGGTTACTGCAAAAGTATCAAGAATTAAGGATATAAGAATCTATGAAGTGGGAATTTCCTATTATGGAAGGACTTATGAAGAAGGTAAAAAAATTAGTTGGAAAGATGGTTTTAGAGCTATCTATTGTATGATTAAATACAATATTTTTAGTAAATAATATATAAATTTAAAAATGGCAGTTTTATTAATATATCTTTCTTTGATTTTATCTTTATTTTATTTTTTAAAATATAAAACAATAACAATTTCACAGAGCATTATAGGGAGTTTATTTTTAAACAGCATTTTTATATTTCTTTCTTCAGAAATACTAAGTATTTTTAATTCATACGCATACTTAGGACTCTTTATATTTTGGGTATTGATTGATCTTAGTTTATTATTAGTATTGAATAAAAATTCTTTAGAAATTATAAAAACAAAATTAATAAATGGATTTTCGACCCTTTTTCAAGACAAAATATTTATTTTTTTTATATTTATTTATTTACTTGTTCTCACTCAAGGCTTATTGTATCCGCCCAATAATTGGGATTCATTAACCTATCATATGGGTAGAATCCCACATTGGATTGAAAACCAATCAATATTCAGTTATCCTACCCATATTTATCGACAAATATATTCACCTCCATTAGCAGAACTAATTGTTTCTCAATTTTGTATTTTAAACAAATCTGATTTATTAGCAAATAGTATCCAATTTCTTTTTCTTATTGGCTGCATAGCAACTGTAAAAAGTATTTGTTTTGAATTAAATTTCACTAAAAGAGCAACTATTTTTGCTGTCATTTTCCTACTAACGACACCAGAAATACTTCTCCAATCAAGCTCAACACAAAATGATATTATAGTTTCATTTTACCTCTTAACAAGTATATTATTCTGTATTAAATCATATAAAAACACAAAGCTTATTTCCATTATAATTTTAGCTATAGCAGTTGGCCTTTCAGTTTACACAAAAGGGACAGCATATATTTACTTATTTCCAATATTATCAATATGGGGAATAATGCTATTGAAAAAAGTAAGATCCATGTCAATATTCTTAAAATTTGGACTAATACCATTCATGATTTTACTTATTAATTCTGGTTTTTATTACCGAAATTATATTTTATCTGGAGATATTTTAGGTAAAAATGAAGACCATTTATTCAACGAAGAAATTGGTATAAAACCATTTTTATTAACGACTTTGAAAAATGTAGGAAATCACTTAGCGGTCTATCCATTAAGTGATATTAGTAATAAAATTGTTGAAAAAATGCATTTGGTTTTAGGTGAAGAAATTAATAATCCAAAAACAAATTTTAATGGGATTTCATTTAAACTAGAAAAATGGCAGCACCATGAAGATACAGCTTCAAATGTATTTCAGATCTGCTTTATATTTATATCAATTATTTTATATATAAAACAAAGGAAAAAACATTCTCTTTATCTGTTTCTATTGGTGTCTATTCCGATTTTAGAGTTCATATTATTTACATTAGTTTTAAAATGGCAACCATGGCATACTAGACTTCAAACACCTCTCTTTTTCATGAGTTGTTTTTTTGTCGCTTACATACTTGACTACACCTTGAAAAACAAAAAAATAACTTCCCCTTTTATTTTATTTCCATTTACTATAATCTGTTTCTATTCATTAGTAATTGTTGTTTTTAATTCAACTAGACCTTTTGTTTCAAATAGATATACGAATAGAATAAATTTAAATGATACACGCTTTAAAAAGTATTGTGCTAATTATACTCCTTATGAAGAAGATTACCGAATTGCAAGATATTTTTTACAAAAATATAAAGGTGAAGTAGGTGTTGAATTTGGTGGTGATATGTGGGAATATTTATTATATTTTGATATCTTTAATTCCAATTTAAAAATCGGGAAGCCAATTTATATTGATAATATAAGTAAAAAATTACTACCTCAAAAAAAACATGTTTTAAGATACATAATTAGTTATAAAAATGAAAAACAATTTCGTTATAACAACATCAACTATTTAAAAATAAATCATTTTAAATTATTTACTATTTATTCAAAACAATAAAATGATACTACTTTACTATCTTTTTTTATTTACATGTGTTATTTCCATTGTATTTTTAACTGGTCACCTTGTATTTTCTCTTTTCATTTCAAAAAATGAGACTTCCCATTCTAAATTATTTTATAAATTATTTATAGGTGTATTAAGTATAGTTTCATTTTATTCACTAACTAAAACCTCTGGAAAAACAATAAATATTGGATTAATTTTAATCGGAATAACTTATGTTATCCTAACAAAACAAAAAATTGATTTAAATTCTTATAAGCAAAAATGTAAATTAACTAAAAATGAACTGCTACCCTTATTAAGTTTGTTCACCTTATCTTTACTTATATTTATTTGGAAATACTATTGTTTATTTAATAACGGCCAAGATTATCCCATTGTTATCAATTCAGATTCCATATTTCATTCTAATATTGCAGTTTTTTTAGACAAAACTGGAATTGAAAGTTCAAACACTAATTATTTTTATCCTCCAGATGGAACACATCCATATCATTATTTTGAAGGTTGGACAATTAGTTTATTTGCATCATTATTTAAATTAAATCATTGGATTACTGAAGAATTATTAGTCTACCCTCTATTTGCTCTTATAACAATTTCGGGAATGTGGGCTCTAATTGAAAAGTTTACTTCTTTAAACACAATAACAAAAATAATAAGTATTTCAATTATAATATTTAGTAGTTTCTTTTTTGATGGACTTTCTGAATTATGTTATTTTTTCAATTTAAAAAAGACAAGTTATTTTAATTTTACAGCAATCGATGAATATTGGGGATTAAAACTAATTGTAGTTTATACATTTACAATAGCAACCTTTTTACAGTTTATCGATAAAAAAAATATTTCGGCATTTTTAATCTTATTGTGTATCCCTTTCGTAACAATAACATTATCACCTGGTATAATAGGTTCGATATTTACATTTATTTTAATAAACAAACTATTTAAAACTAGTGAAAGTTCTACTTTTTCTTTTTATTATTTACTATTACCTATTTCAATATTTATTATTATAATTCTATTTTATTTAACTTTAGGAGCATCTGTAGACTATATAACAATACCAACCTTAAAAGAAATACTTAATGAATTCAGTACCATCATAGCGATTAAAACAAAAATAGTACTATTTATATACCGTTTCCTTCAAGTCATAGTTTTATACTCTCCAGCCTGGATTGTTTTTCTAATTTCATTTTATTCATCTAAAAACAATTGGAAAGAGCATGTATACAAACTTAAAACACCACTTCTATTTACTGGAATTCTAATCGTAATATCTATAACATTGCAATTACTATTAGACTTCTCATTTGGAAGTCATTCTTATTTTTTCTATGTCTGTCTACCCTTTATAAATGTTTTTTTTCTGTTATTAATCATAACATCTCTTAGACTATGCAATTCGAAAAAAATAAAAGTAGGCATCAGTTTATTTATTTTATTTTTCATTGCTCTATTCTCAGATCGAACTTATTCAATCTATAGTAATAATAAAGAAACACTTTGGAATAAATATTCTCCTGAATTTGTATCAAAAGTATACTCCTGTTCAAAACAGTTAAAAAATAAAATTGGTGGACGATTTGAAGGACAAGATTATTTCAACTATCCTGTAGTTATAGATAATGTAGATCATTGTAGCCCTTTTTTATCTGGATTCAATAAAACAAATAAAGATCCTTTTATCCTAACATCTTTATCTTCAATTGATATAACTGAAAAACAACTCGGAAATACAATCAATAAAAATTATATTTTCACTTCTTCTTTTTATATGTATTGTACTAAATTGAAAGAAAGAAAATCTTTTGACTCAAATGAAAAAGCAAGGCTTTCATTTATAAAAAAATACAAAATAGAATATTTAGTTTTAAATAAGAATGTAACATTAGATAATCTATTAAAACCGATGATAAAAAAGCAAATAAAAGACACGAAATCAGGGATTACATTTATTCTTTTAGACTATCAAAAAATTCAACATAGCAAGTAATCGTTTTAATATTTAACAGTAACAATTAATTTAAATAATCATGATCTATTTTATTATACTAATTATATCTTTAATTATTTTTTTTGGAATAAGTCAGTTTATTAAATTCCCATCAATTAAAGAGCCTATTTTTCATTTTTTTATTCAACAACTTTCAATTATAACACTCAGTATATCATTGTTTGCAATTGCTATAACCGGAGGAAAAACAATACTTTTATTATTTATCCCTGCTTATTTGTTTTTAATCTTAAAAAAGAAGATGATTTTCATTGCACCTCTTAAAAAAGAATTAAACCAAAACATACTATTTACTTTACTAATCATTCCAATTATTCTAATTCAATTTTTATTGAACTTTGATCTTTCCACTTTAACACCCTATTTACCATCAGATGACATCCTATTTTATTCGGGACTTTCGAATAGTATTATTCAATTTGGAAATGAAAACAGATATGAAGCTTTGAATTCATTGTACCCTCATCTTTTTTCAGGAATATCTCCTTACCATTTTTATGAAATTTGGTTTACCTCTTTGATTGGATTCATAAGTGGTTATGGCTATACATTTATCCTTCAATTTGTTGTTTACCCCTACTTAGTTTGGCTATTTGTTTTAGGTATTCTAAGTGCTATTGAACATTTAGTAAAACAACTTCAGCTCAAACATTATATTCTCACATTTTTATTATTACTCATTGGACCTATCTATTTCTCAGTATACGAAGTCCTTTTTCATGACGGTGAATTTTTTCCAACTACCGTGTTTACTATTTCAGGTTTTGTGAAACAAACACTTCCTTTTTCGTATTATGGACAAAAGCATTTACCAGTCTATATATTTAGTATTTTATCTTTTCTGTTTCTGATAAAAGAAAAATATAAATCATCACTCGTCACTGGATTATTTATAGCTGTATGTTCATTTGGACCAATTCTGGGTGTATTCGGTGCTTTTGGATTATTACTTCTTTTTCAAAAGAACTTTAAAACGAAAGAGAATTTTATATTACTTTCAATCTTTTCAATTACTTTATTTTCATTTATAGTTATTCTGAAAATGGGAATAAATAATGAGATTTCAGAAAAAACGATCTATTTCAGTAATTTTTTGAAATATTTAAATTTTAAAGGCGAAATTTTAAGGATTGCAGCAAAAATAGTAGGCCCTATTATTTGGTTTTCGATTTTGTATTTTCCACTCATCCTATTAATTTTTATATTCAGAAAACGCATATTCAATAATCCTGAATTAAAGATATTATATATGTTTTTACTCTTCTCATTTGGAATTGGATCATTCGCTATTTCGTTGGTTCAAGGTATGAATTCAGATCAGTTTTTAACAAACCTTATACCTATTTTTAATGTCATAATTATTATTACTCTCATTTACTTATTTCAATCTGAAAGCGTCAAGAAAATAGTACAATTTTGCATATTTACTTTTGCATTGATTAATGGCTGTTTTTTAGTCAGTTTTCATCTAAATAATCATAAAAACATTGACAAAAGTTATTCAAAAGAGATATATAGTAAAGTAAAGAACTTACTTAATCAAGAAAAATCAAATCCTATTATTGCTTTTGTATTACCAGACAGTTTTATACAAAATTTCGCACCACTTATTTGGTATACACAAAAACCTGGAAAAATATTCCTTTTGGAAAATTACTTCAATTTGGTTAATATCAATTATCCATATATAAAATACGAAAGAAATTCTACTTCAATTGCATTTTCAGCGGATAATCAAATGCGCTTTTTTTTGAAAGAAAAAATTGTTCCTTTTGAAAATTTCGGATCGTTTCAAAAAGATTTTCTGAAACAAAAATCAATTAAATGGTTATTTTGTGCAAAAGGAGTTCAACTTTCAGAACAAGTTGAAAGTTTGATAGAAAAAAAATATGTTGATACAATATCAGGAGAAGTTTATTGTAGATTGAATACAAACTAATACCTTGAAATTCTGTGTTAGTAGAATTATTTAATCCAAGATAGATCAAATAAAAAAACAGCTACAACGTTCAACTTATTTTTTATTGAATATAGGAGTTTAGTATTTATAAGAAGTTTTTCTTAAATCATTTTCATTATAAGAGACTATGTGTTTTATAAGAAATGATTCTAAAATTTCACCCCTTGTCTTTTAACTACCAATGCTTTCTTTCTAAATGATAATACTCTTTGAAATATGCTATCCTTTTACTCTTTTCTGATTCTTAATTACATCTTTAACAATGAATAAAGGTCTACTTTTTACTTGAAAGAAAATCCGCAGTACATATTCTCCTATTATCCCTATCGCAATTAACTGTACTCCTCCAAAAAAAATAATTAATAAAACCAAAGATGTAAAACCTTCCGGAACAGTCCCGAAATAAGCACGTTTAATCAAAGTTATTGTAAAATAAATTAGACTCAAAATTACTGTCATTAACCCCATATTAGAAACAAACTTAATAGGGTATTCACTAAAATTAAAAATACCATTTAAAGCCAATTTAAAAAGTTTTCTGAAGGTGTATTTTGATTCTCCAACCTCTCGTTTTTGCCTTTCATATTTCAGACCAATCTGATTAAAACCAATCCAACTTCTCATCCCCCTGAGAAATCTACTTTCTTCAGGCATAGAATTGATATGATCAACAACTCTTCTACTAACTAACGAAAAATCGCCAGAATCAAGCGGAAAGTCTATGTATGAAATTCGTTTTAAGAATCTGTAAAATGATTTATAGGCAATTTTTTTAAAAAAATTCTCTTTCCTTTTTTCACGAACGGCATAAACAACATCATAGCCCAATTTTATTTGTTCATAAAATTCTTCTAAAAGTTCAGGTGGATCTTGTAAATCTCCATCAATAATAAAAACGGCTTCAGACGCATCTACATAATTAAAACCGGCTGTTAATGCATATTGATGACCAAAATTTCTTGATAATATTACAGATACAAATCGTTCATCTCTTAATGATTGTTGTTCCATTAAAAAAGCTGTATTGTCTCTACTCCCATCATCAACCATAATAATTGAAACTGATAATTTACTAGCATCAACAACTGATGTCAAGCGTTGCATTAAATCACCAAAAATCTCTTCTTCGTTAAACAGTGGTACAACAATATTTATTTGTGGATTTGACATTATATTTTTATCAATAAATTTTAGAATTGGTAGAATTATTTAAAATTGAATTAATTGTTAAATGTAATTTTTTTAGGTAGTGAAATCTATAATTGAGTAATAAAAGAATTATATATTCAAACTCCAGCTCAATAAAGTCATACTATATTACAACAAATCAATTCAATTATAGAATAAAAATGAACGTTTCTCTCATATCGTTTCATTTACTTTTTGGTTACTTCAATTAGATTTCACAAAAATTTTTATAAAATGAAGTTTTAGTAATAAATGGATATAGCTTTTACCCTAATAAAATAACGATAAATATGATCTAAAAAACACTAATCAGTTAGCTTTTTTAATCAAATATTACTAGTATTACTGCAATAACACGCAAAAAATCAAATTCTAGAAGTCTATTTTTTTCGTGCTTTCAAAAACTAATTCCCTCTTAATATGGAATTGATATTTTTCTTAAACTCATCAATATCAATTTCTATATTCCTAGAATAAAAATCAGCTTCTCCTTTATTAATTGTCTTACAAAATTGAATATAATAATTGATTTTTAATATAGACGCAATCCTCCAAAAAGGAAATCGAAAAAATTTCGATTGTTCCAATTTAGGGGTTAACTCAAATAAAATTGAGTTAGGTTGCATGAATAAAGTATTTGTAAGCCCTGCTCCATGCATAGAAACTAATATTTCAACATTCTTCATTAAAAACACTTGTTCAAATATCGTAAAATCTTCAAAATAAACAATTTCAAATTCGTTTTCGATCAAATAAGCTTCTAATAGATTTTCATTTAAAATTTTTCTTCTTTCAGCTTTATTCCTAGATACATAAATTCGTTTAATAGGTTTTATAGAAATTTCTCTCTTTTCTAGTTCCTTGTAAAACAAATGTCTAACACTTGAAATGTGCTCGGGGTAAAAAATTGAAGTCCATGGCCTAACTTCTGAAAAAAGATAATTCTTAACAAACATATGATGCTCATTCGGAATTATTTTATGTTGAATTGACGGGAATAAAGAAAGTGAATCTTGAACAAATGGTAGTTTATCCCATTCTTCAGGAACCAATAAAATAGCATTAGGAAATTTTTCTGAGACTTCTAAAAGTCTGGGTAAATATGTTGTGAGCCATGAAAAATAACCGAACCAAGGCGTATGAATACTAAAATAAATATTTTCATCTTCAATTTTAATGCTCTGTAAACTTTTACCAAATTTACAGACTAAAAATTGCTCAATAGCTACTTTCCAATGTTTAAAATAAAAAGTGTGATCGTAAAACCCTATTAAATTTTCTGTTGATTTTAAAGGTAAAACTAAATTATTTAATAAAAGTCCCCAATGATTAACAAAAACATTTTTATACATCTTTGTTTTCAAAGATGTAATAGTATAAGATTCCTTATTTTTGAAAAGAAAAACGTCTTCCTGTTTAACATTGATAGGAAACTTGGTTTTAATGTGCATTTACTTTTTTTTTATATTATTAATAGAGCGAGCTAGAAAACCTATTAAAGGTATTGAATATATACACATTACTATTAATATTTTATTTGTTTTACCATTGTATCCTTTTGGAAACAAAAAAAATGATTTAATTGAAAATTTGAGAACATTTAATTTATCAATTCTTTCATTTGCCTTGATTGCTAAATGAAAATAACACATACTTAAAAGCCTATTTTTTTCTTGAGTAATCAATTTATCAATTAATTCTGTGCGAGAAAAAATACGTTTCAAATAAAATAATTCTTTCTCAGCTTTTTTAGTGTCACTAACTGTAAAACTATCAATTGCAGCAACATAAACGGTCGTAATTTCTTTAATTTGATAAATAGGATAGCCAGCAGCTAAAATTCTCAGACTGGTATCCATGTCTTCACAAATTAAAATCTCATTATCAAAATTGATTTTTTCAAAAATAGTCTTGTGAACAGCCCAACGTTGAGGATTTACAGTATAATGCAAGAAATAAGTATAGCTATTAAAATTTTCAAAATCTGGACAACACCTTTCAGAACGTTTTCCATTTGAATCTTCATTACAAGAATTTGTAAATAAAAAAGCTATCGGATTTTGTAAGCTTTGAATTTCAGAATAAATAACTTCCAAATGATTCGGTAAGTGATAATCATCACTATCTAAAAAACAGACATATTTACCTTTTGCATTATCAATTCCTAAATTTCTAGATAGACATCTTTCACGATTAACTTCATTTTTTAAATAATGTATTCGTGTATCGTTAATTAACTTTACAACTTCTTCAGTGTTATCAATTGATGCATCGTCAATTATTATTATTTCAAAATTTTTGAATGTTTGATTTAAAATACTTTTAATTGCTGAAGTAAGAGAATGAGCTCTATTATACGTTGGTATAATTACTGAAAAAAAAGGTTCTTCAAAATAATTTTCCATACGTTATAATTCTACTGCTTTTATTCTTTTTATTTTTTCTGAATCCATAAAGCCCCACAATGTTCATGATCAATGATAACTTCAGGCATTTCTTTCGATAAAAAATCAGTATGAAATTTATGAGCTGCTGAATTAAAAAACACTATACCATAATCTTTGTTATTCATTAAAAAAGCTCTTAATAAATAACATTCATTCCAAAAAAATCTCTCTTTGGTCAACCAATCTTTCGGATAATCAAAAGGGAAGAAAATGTCATGAAAATGAATAATAACCCCCTTATTCAAAATTGGTAAAATTTCAAATAATATAAAATTTAAATCACTTCCAGCTTTACTTAAATGAGATGAATCTATAAATAAAATATCATTTTCTTTTAATTCTTTGTAAATAGCCAAATCTACATCTTGTACTTTTGAAGCATAAATTTGACAATTTACTCGATCTTCAGCATTTATTAAACCATCTAAACGATCTTGTGGATTAGGCTCCACAAAAGTAAATTTAATTCGATTATCTTTAAAAAATAAATCGTTTGTATCTAACATAATTGCAGATGAAAAGCCAGAACCAACTTCGATAATTTTCTTTGGTTCGTATTTTCGCATTAATAAATATAAAAACACAGCATCAGAATAACGGTAATATGATTCTTCATTTTTATATCTAAACCCCTTATTATTAGAGTCGTTATTGAAATCCCATGGCATTTCTTTATAAAAAGGAAGTAAATCAGTTAAAATTCCTTCTTGATTTTTAAAATCATAATCAATATCTCTTATTTCTTCTTTCAACGAATTATAATGGTTCTCAATTTCTTCTCTATTTGGAATTGGGTTATGGTAATGACCAGGAGCGAACCTATTAATATATTTATACTCATTTAGATCCCTAACAATCCCTCTGATATATGGAAGTTTATTGATGAAATTTATTACTTTCCTTTTCATATGTATTTTATTTGTTTTTAATTATCTACGATGCTGCTTCGCGGTATCATATGGTATCGCCATTTAAAATTCATCGGTGTTGGTGATGTTTTTCGCTCATGGCTTATTCATATTTTTTTATTCTTTTTAATTGTCATTTAGATTGCGAAGCAGCCACGAAATAAATTGCCTTTTTAAAATTATTTATGTGAAGTCAAAGATTTACAAATAATAACAATATTACGAACATCATCATTATATTTTTTTCTTCTTAATAAAAGATATTTTGAAAAATTAAAATTTCTACTGATTGAAATTTTATTCGGATATTTAATCAATCCTATCATGAAATCTTTCAGAGAGTATAAAAATTCTTTCATCCAAAAATAGTTATTTACTTTAGGCACATATCCATTAATAAATTCTCTATAAAATCTAATTACATAATTTGATTCAGCGTCGCCTTCTAATATTCGTTCGACATAATTAAGGTTTAATCTATCCGGAGAAATATCATGATGAAAAACCAATCTGTCATCATACCAGATAGAATAACCTGAAATTTTAATAGCTAAACATAGTTCACTGTCGTCACCTGAAGAAAGTTTACTTGGAAGTCTACCAGTAGTATAAAAATAAAATCCTTTTTCAAATAATCCTTCAATTGCTTCTCGTCTAACAAACATACCAGCTCCATAAACGGTATTGCGACTATCTTTTACTTCACCAGATTGAGGCATTTGTGGTCCAACAGCATAATATGCTTTATTTTTTTCAAACCATTCGGGTATTTCTACATCAGACACAACAATTCCAAACCCTCCTAAAACACCTATTTTTTTATTTTCATTCAATATTTTTAATCCAATGTTCAGATAGTCATAAGAAATCCAATTGTCTTCATCACAAAATAGAATACATTCGTATTTTGATTCTTTTATACCTCGAATTCTTGCAAAAGTTTGTCCTGGCTTAGTCTCATTAATTATTCTCCATGAAAACCTTGAAAAATCTTTTAATTCAGATTCAATTACATTTCTAGAATTATCTGGTGAATTATTGTCAATAAGCAAAAGCTCCACATTTTCAATCCCTTCCAAATTAATTTTCTTCAAATGTGCAATTGTTTTAGCAATTCTATTTTCACCTTTATAAAAACAAATTATAATTGAGACACTCTTCATATTAAATTTTTAAATTAAATTTTACTAATACTATAAGATAGTAATTCTACTAAAAAAAGATTTCCTTATTTTCCAATATACCATTTTAAAAGGTAACATTAATAATTTAATAAGCAAGTGAATTTTCTTCTTACTACTTTTACTAAATTTAACTGAATAGGTTAATAAATACAATTTTAGATTACTCTTCCTTATATATTTATTCAATAAAACATTCTTTTTTTGTTCTAATGTTCCATTGATCTGATCATTGCCAGTTTTAGCAAAGGGTAAAACCCTGAAATTACCCCAATTCCTTGGATAATAATTCATTTCAGTAACAAACGAAGTTTCAATCAAAAACTCAAGATCCATGCTAAAGTGATTTTCTTCATTGTAGCCTCCAACAATATCATGAATTTCTTTTTTATAAAAATAGGCGGAAGGATTGACAGGGAAACAAGATCCTCCTAAAATATGCCAGGGTTTTAATTTTCGAGGTCTATTAACGTATATCAATTCGTTTTTTTCATCCCAAACATTACAATTTCCAACAATAAAAGAAAGCAATGTATTATTTGAAATAATTGTAGATACTTCATTTAAAGTACCTAAAGAATAATAGTCATCAACATTTAAAAAGCTAATAAATTCACCTTTTGCCAATTTAATTCCTTTATTCATGGCATCTGATTGTCCTTTATCTTTTTCAGACACCCAACTAATATGTGAATATTGTAAAGCGTATTTTTGAATTATTTGAACTGTTCCATCTGAACTTCCTCCATCTATAATTAAGTGCTCTAAGGAATGTTTACCCTGTGAAATTACATTTAAGATACACTTTTCAATATATTCAATGTTGTTATAAACAGGTGTGATAATTGAAAATGTACACATCGAATTATTTTGAAAACTTTTTAAATTTCAGTTTAAATAAAAATTTTAAATAATCAATTGTTGTTTTGACTATCTTCATTTTAGATTTCCCCAATCTCTTAGTAGATTTTAAAACCATTGGAACTTCTATAATTTTAGCTTCACAATGTATTGATTTTGATAAAATCTCTAACATACAAATGAATCCATTTTCATTGATAATAGTTCCAAATTTTGAATCTATATTTCTAAGTAAAGAGATTTTATAAACTCTATAAAAAGAGCTAATTGTCTGTACCTTAATGTTAAAAGCAAAACGATACATTAAATTAGCAACTGAAGATATCAGTTTTCTGAAAAATCCAGTAGAATCAAAACCTCCTCCTTGTGCATAAACAGAAGCTAATACTAAATCATATTTAATTTTATTTAAAAATATCATTTCAGGTAATATTGATAAATCTGATGTACAGTCCGATTCAATTGTAACAACAATATCTGAATCACTTGTAGAATGATCTAACACCCAATAAAAACCATTATTAAATGCTGCCCCTGGACCTCTATTAATGCCATCACCAATTATAACAAAACTTCCTGAGTCGAAATTCTCTTCAATGGCGTCTTTTGTTCCATCTGTTGATCCATCATCAGAAAACACAATTAAAAAAGAATCATCAAAAGAATAATTACTTAATTCATTTTTTAAATTAGGAATATTTTCTTCTTCATTGAAGATAGGTATTACAACATAAATCATTGTTTTTTAGAAGAGTTAATTTCTGCAATCGTCTCTTTTATTGCATTTTCTAATTTCACTTTAGGTTCGTATCCTAAAATTCGTTTCGCTTTTGAAAGATCTGGAATTCTTCTCATAATATCTTTATACTTCCCAAAAACCTCACTCATAGGTACAAACTTTATTTTTTTATCATTCCCTGTTTGAGCAATTTCATATATTAAATCTGCAGTATCAATGATACTTAATTCTTCATCGTTTCCAATGTTTATAATTTCACCAATTGCTTTTTCACTTTCTAATGCTAAAATAGTACCATCGACTAAATCTGAAACAAATCCCATAGATCTTGTTTGAGTTCCATCTCCGTGTACAATCAATTCTTTATCCTCTAAAACCGCACGAATGAATATCGGAACATGACCTCCACTCCAGGCAAATTTAGATCTAGGACTAAATCCTCCAAAATAACGTATAACAACAATTGGTACCTTGTAATCATGATAATAAGCAAATGCTAATTGTTCCCCATATAACTTAGAAACTGCATAACTCCATCTTTTAATCATACTTGGTCCTAACAATAGGTCTCCATCTTCGTTCAAAGGTAAATCTGGAGACATCCCGTAAACATCAGACGTAGATGCGAAAACAACTTTAGATCCCCACATTTTAGCAACTTCAAATATATTTTCTGTTCCTTTACAATTTATTGTAAAAGTAGGCATCGCTTCATCTTTTTCACCTATTTTTTTATAGGCAGCCAAATGAATAATTGTATCAATGTCTCTTCCTAATATTTTTAATGTTTCAAAATCATTGATGTCAACATTATAAAATTTAAAATTAGGATGAGCAAGATTATGAGAAATATTTTCAATGTTACCGAAACTTAAATTATCAATACCGATAATATTGTATTCTAAATCAAGCATCTCGTCTAATAAATGAGATCCAATCATTCCTGCAACTCCTGTAATAAGTATGTTTTTCATTAATAATAGGGTTTTGTTAACAAATCTAGTAAACTTATTGAGTTATCTTATTATTTTTTCTTCATTTATTCGCTATATTTTCCCCGAATTAGATTATTTATCCCTAGGTAAAAATAAATCAAAGTAATAATATCAGGATAAACATGTTAAATAAAGTTCGTCGTATAAATTAATCATCTCCGTCTTTGAAAAATATTTTTCAATTGTTAATCGAGCGTTAGATGAAATCTTCGTCTTTTCTTCCTCGGAATAACTTTTATATTTTAAAATCACATCTTGAAAATCAATTTTATGATGATAATTATCAATTAAGAAACCATTTATTTCATCATCAATAATCTCAGGAATTCCGCCAACTTTTGAAGCAACGACAGGTAATCCACAACTCATCGCTTCCAAAACAACCAAAGGTAAATTATCAGCTTGTGTAGGATAAATCATTAAATCAGATGCCGCAAATAAATTTGACATTTCCAACTCATTATTTATATAACCATAAGGTAAGTGGTGATCAGATTGCTTTTTAGTCTTTCCTCCAATTGTAACAACAAAAGTAGAGTCCTGAAATCCATCAACTACAATCTCATTTAGTATATTACCTCCTTTAAAAGGATTTGAGGTTGATAACTCAGCTGCAAATAATATCAAAAAAGCATCAATTGGTAAGTTTAATTTGGCTCTCAACTTCTTCTTATCATCAGTTGGAATATACAAATCGGTATCAACACCATTTGGAATTACATGTATCTGCTTCAAAAATGGAAAAGCAATTTTTACACGATTGCTCAACCAATGCGACGGGCAAACAATCAAAGGATTTATTTTTTTTAACCATCTTTTTTTATATGCTAGTAATGCCTGAGTACTATCCGTTTTGATGGCTGGGTATGTTTCCAAATGTGGGCAATCTCCACAACCGTTCGTCCAATTCGTACAATTCAGTGTACACGAACAATGTCCTGTTAATAGCTGCTCATCGTGTAGGGTCCAGATCACCTTTCTCTTTCTCATCAAAGCTGGTAAAATAGCATAAGAAAAATAATAACCGTGCAGATTATGTAAATGAACAATGCTTGATTTTTGAAAAAAAGGATCTTTTAATAATTTCAACGGTGCAATCTTAGCAATATCCAACCAGCTTCCGAGCCGTTCCATTTCATCCAATCTCAATTGCCATTTAGAGTTTGATACTGGTGGTAATTGAATAATCCCAGTGTTATTCCTCTTTTTTTCATGTACAAAAAATGATATTTGCTCTTTATACGATGAATATTCTGCAACTGTATAAGCAATCTTAGCTGCCCCTCCTCCTTGATCCTGGGTATTGATTATGGAAATTGAATTTGACGTAACAGATCGAGTAGAAAAAAAAGCTAACATTCTTGAATACCATTCAACCATGAATGGTAAAAATTTAGATCCAATTTTTAATACTATACGCATTCTTGATTATATAATTTTTCGTTGTTATTATCTCGAAAACAATTGCAAAGCAATTCTAATTTTTTGTTTCAATGTCCAGTGTATGGATTTTGATAAAGTACTAGATCTATAATGCTGATAAATAGATTTATTCATTTTAGATAGTTCCAATATCGTATTTTTATAAAGGATTGAAAGTTTTTGTTTTAATTTATCGTGGTTAAAAAAATGGATCTTTTCATTTTGCTTAACTACTTTCTCCAAACTCTCCAACCTTTCCAACACAGCATCTGGATTATTCAAGGTTGATTTACTTGCTATAGAAAAAATGGATTTGAAGCCTCGATCAGAAAGCTCAAATCCAGCATTCTTTAAATATTCTTTCTGAATCAAGGTTGTTTTTTCCAATTGAGCCTGACGATGAACCCGACTAATCTGAGAAGCATGTGAACGATACATCAATAAATTATCTTCCAAATTATGGCATTCTGTTAAGAATAATAACTCTGTCCATAGCTTGTACTCTTCTGCATGAATATATTCTTTTTTAAAACGTAAATTATTATCATCCATAATTTGCTTTCGAAGTATGATAGAAGGGTGACAAAAAGGGTTATAAAATAAAGTTGCCAATTTTAAGTCGTCATTATTTTTTGGATAATTTACCACTTCATTTTTATCTCCAAAAATAGTGTATCCCGAACCTAATAAACCAATATTTGGGTTACTTTCCAGAAAAGCAACTTGTTTTTCAATTCGATCTGGCAGAGCAATATCATCGTTATCCATTCGCGCAATGTATTTTCCTTGAGCCAATGAAAATCCTAAATTTAAGGTGTCAATTAAGCCAATATTTTGAGCATTTTTTATATACCTGATCCTACGGTCTGAATACGCTAGTATTATCTCTTCTGACCTATCAGACGATCCATCGTTTATTAGTACTAATTCAAAAAAAGAGTAGGATTGATGTAAGATACTATCAATTGCCTCGTTTAAATGTTTTTCAGCATTATAAACAGGTAAAATGATTGTAACAAAAGCCTTCTCTGAATTCATTTTATATGTTTAGTATGTCGCGTGAAGATCAAACCATCCACATATATCCAACTTTTGTTCAAATATTATAGCTGGTTTATATACAGATGGGGTAAGTTTACCTCGCATTCCTTGCAATTCATTGTCTCCTTTTACATCTACTTTTATACTAGCGTAGATTAAATAATAAAAAATAACATCGTCGATAGATTTCCAATTGAAAGGTAATTCTTTTCCAAAAAAGTACGCATGCATATCATTATCAATCCCCATAACTTAAAATCCTTTTTGATGTAAAAATTTAGCTGTTTGTGAGCCAATTAAAACTGACGAACCTGTTATAATTGCTATTTGTATGTATTTTTTTTTAGAAAATTTAAAAATAAATCTACTACTTATTGAATTTTACATAGATTACATTACTATCCAAGATAAAGGTAATAAATCTTGAATTTGACTTTGCCCTTTTTCGTCTGAAAACCATTTTTTAGGTGCTATAATTACTTTGTCTTTGTAATTGTTTAACCATGCTGCCCACCAGCTAAAAGTACTGTTTGCAATAATATTGTATTTGCAATTTTTCATCAATCTTAAATCTTCATAATCAGTTTTATCGTCATTGTGATCCAAAAAAACCTTATTTCCCTCAAAAATTAAATTTTGCTTACACCATTCCATATCATTTGAAAAAATATAAAATACAGGGTTTTCTAGTTTTTCTTTAAAATAATCAATAGCCGAATAATAATACTCCAAAGAACAAGTTCCATGAAATGTATTCACCGTTTCATTGGTAACATAATTACCTCTCCTAATATGAATACTAACACTGTTCTCAACACTTATTTTATCAAGAACTTTCTTATTTATATCAGATGGTTCTATTAAAATTTCAAATTCTTTTCGAATAATTTCTTCAATTTCTTTAAAATATTTTTCAGATTGCCAGTATCCAATTAAATATTTTGATCCTTTTACATCTAGATATTTTGAATCAAAATAAAAATTATTTTCTTCTACAGTATTATTTTTTGATTTAATCAATAGTCGATTCAGAATAGTATGATTACCATTTTTAATGTCATCACATTCTTCTTTACTTGCATATTCTTTTTTAATATTAAATGGAGATAAACTATATTCATGCCACTCATAATGCTCAAAAAATGATATATCTATTTTCATAGGTATATTTTGCCTCATTGAAATTGTTCTAGCAATAGCATATTGAAACAACTGATTTCCTAACCCACCAGTCAATTGAGTAATGATTTTTTTATTTTTCATCAAGAATATTTTGATTCGCTGCAATCCATTTATACAACGAACTTAAGCCGTCTTTTAATTTCACTTTAGGCTCCCATCCTAATATTTCTTTAGCTTTGGTATAATTAGCAGCTCTCGCTAAATCCCCCTCTGGTTTAGTTATATCAAATTGTATTTCTATATTCTTTTCAGATATTTCAGAAATTAATTCGCTTATTTCTTTGATAGAAGTACACACATTTGGACCAAGTTGGATTGGACTATTCCCCCAACCTTTTTCTAATGCTAAAACTATTCCTTCAACAACATCGTCCACATGAATAAACGCTCTTCCTTGTTTCCCACTTCCCCAAACTACAAAATCATTCGTTGGATATAATATCGCTTTTTGAATTAAAGACGGAATTACTTGGCTACGTTCCCCAAAATCACATGGCGAACCATAAACGTTGTGAAACATTAATGAAACAGAAGGCAACCCCGTTTCTTTACTCAATAAATCTATTTCATATTGTCCCATCAATTTACTCCAACCATAAGCTGATTCAGGATTTGCAGGATAAAGCTGTTCCTCTTCCAATGGAATGAGATCAAGTTTGTTTTGAAGTTCTAAAGGAAAACTACATGCTGTTCCAACGTTAACTACGCCTTTAATTGAATTACTGTTTTTTCGTATTGATGAAAATACATTCGAATTTATCAACATATTTTGCCTAAAAATAAATCCTTGATTATTAAAAACATATCCTATACCAGCCACGATATCTGCTAAATGGATAACATAATCTATCTCTTTCAAAATCTCATCTAAACAATCTGGAATGGATAAATCTAAATTAAAAAAATTTGTTTCTAAATTAATAACAGGTATACCATTTTCATATAAATTAGAAAGTTTGCCTCTCCATAAATTATCAACTACAAAAACAATATCTCCTCTTTTTACGAGCTTCTTTACCAAATTACTCCCAATCATTCCAGCACCGCCTGTAATTAAAATTTTATTCATTTTGTTTAAATTTATTTAATAAAATCTTATTCTAATATTATTTTTCGTTTTAAAACTTTAAAAATATCAAATCCTTTAGTACAAGTATTCATACATATTAAGTCGTAATGAAAAATCAACATTCTCCTTGTAATCAATAAATTACAATTTAAATTTGACATCAATTGTAGTCCGGAATTATTAATTATTTTTCTTTGAATTTTAAAATAATAGAACCACTTTAGTCTAACCGACCTAAATTTTTCATAATCAAAAGTCATAAAAAGCAAATTCAAAATTTTAGTTTTATATAAATGCGTGTCATACTGTTTTTCATTCCCAACACGAACTTTCATCAAAACTTCTGGAACAATTACTAACTCTCCTCTAAGTAAACAACTTAAATTAATCAATAAATCTCCGGCTAACACCTCTTTTTCTAATGTATTTTTCACAAATTCAGTTCTTAATAACTCAATTTTAAAAATTGAAAAATACAAACATGATTTCCCGAATCCTTCAAATTGATTGATGTAATTTTTAATGTTTTGAATTTGATCTTTTCCAGCGAAAGCTTGTAATAATGGTAAATGATTTTCTAAATGCTGTTTGCTTTTTTCATCATTTTCATCAATTTCAATAAAATTTGAAAAACCCATTGATACTTTGGAGTTTTTCAACATCAATAACATTATTTTTTCAATAAAAGTTTCGTCCCATACATCATCGTCTGTAGCACGCATGAAATAGTTCCCTCTTGCTTTTTCAATTACAAAATTTGTATTATATCCCCATCCTTTATTGGAGTCATGACGATAATAACTTACCCTACTTTCCTTTTCTTCGTATTCTCTACAGATTTTTTCAACTTCAGGATCTGGCGAACAATTATCGGCAATAATGATTTCAATATTTTTATACGTCTGATTTACTAAGCATTCTAATGAATTACGTAATCCATCAGGCCGATTAAATACTGGAAGCCCTATACTTACTAAAGGTAAATTCTCCTCCATTATTCTTTAATCAACAAATAGTCTTCGATTAATAATGCGTCAATATCCGTTTTTAAAAAACATTTAATTGCATCGTCAGGTGATTCAACTATTGGTTCACCTGCAACATTAAATGACGTATTTAACAAAACTGGTACACCCGTAGCTTTGTAAAAACTTTTAATTAAATCATAATATTTACCGTTAAATTCTTTGGTAACTGTCTGAAGCCTTCCTGTTCCGTCGACATGAGTAACAGCTTTAATTATATCTCTTTTATCTTCTCGAACTAAAGGTACGAATAACATGTATGGGCTTTCTCTATCAATCACATAATATTCACTAGCAAATTCATTTAAAATGGAAGGTGCAAATGGTCTAAATTCTTCTCTAAATTTTACTCTCGAGTTAAGAATATCTTTATTTTCAGCTAGTAATGGACTCATAATAATACTTCGATTTCCTAAAGCTCTTGGTCCCATTTCAGATCTACCATGTACAAATCCTAAGATTTTATTAGTAGCAATTAATTTAGCTGCTTCCTCAAAAGCATTTACATCAACTACTTTAAATCCATTGTATTTATTTATAGCTTTTTTGATCTCATCATCAGAATAAGTAGGGCCTAAATAAGGACTTATTTCGGTGTATTTTTTTGGTTGTTTTAATATATTATGGTATCCATATAACGCATTTCCTAAAGAAATTCCAGTGTCTGAAGCTGCAGGATTTATGAAAACATCTTTAAAAATACCAGATTGCAAAACTTTATAATTAGCAACCGAATTTAAAGCGACTCCTCCAGAAATACATAAATTATCTAATCCTGTTTTATCTTTCGCATATTGAGCTAAATGTAACATCGCAGATTCACATTCTTCCTGTATTTCAAACGCAACTCTTGCTTTGTCTTCAAAAGTGATTATTGGAGGATGTTCAATAGTCATATCATAACTATTTTCAATACATATAGAACCATAATCAGTTGAAACACCTTTGTAGTTTCTAGGAAAATTTAAAAATTTCTTTTTAAATTTTTCTCCATAGGGCGCTAACCCCATCGTTTTGCCTTCTTGTAAAATAGTAAAACCAATTTTAATTGTAACTGCTGCATATAACAATCCAATTCCAATACAATCTGTTGATTCAATCAATTGAATTCCATTTTCCTTGTCCGCAATAAACAAACTTTGAGTTTCTCTATCTGACCCTCTACCATCAACAATTAAAATAGCGGAACGTTCAAATTTTGAAGAATAAAAAACATTATACGCATGTGATAAATGATGATTCACAATATGAATTTTAGAAGGATCAATGTCATTCAAAAAATTATATTGAGATGCTGAAATTTTATTACTATCATTTCTATAATCATCCTTATCAATAATGTAATCCAATACAACTGCATCAAAATCAGAAAAGTTTTCTATACCTGATTCCTTCATGCAAGCTAAAGTCGATAACAAAGGAAACCTTCTAGAATCTTTTTTACGATCAACTCGTTCTTCTGCTAAATTTGAAAAATAGACGACACCATTTTCTTCCGAAATTATTGAAGCTCCAGTATTATGCCAAGGATCTTTGTGTAAACCTAAAACCTTCATTTATTATTTAATTCTTTTCAAATAACCATCAAATCCTTCTGTAATCATCAATTTATTATCGATATCTTTATCAATAATAAAATCATCATTTTCCTTTAAAAATGCAATTAAAGCAGTCATTGGATTGTTACCAACATCCCAAGGTCTATCGTCACAATATCCTTTAGGGAAATATTCAACAAATGTATCAGGACACACAATATAAGAGCCAACATCTACCATATCTGCATACATGCGTAATTCTTCCAATACATGCTCATGTGTATGATTTGAATCTAAACAAACCAATACTTTTTTACCTTTTACTTTTTCCTTTATAGCATCCACGATTTTTGGATCAATACTCGAACCTTCGATCATCGTAATTCGTTTTGCCATCGGATGTTTTTCTATTTCTTCTCTATTGTGTTGTCGGATATCAATGTCAACAGCGATTACTTCACCGTGACCTAATAATTCTAACATAGAAGAAGAAAAAATAATACTACCACCATGTGCTATTCCTGTTTCAACGATATAATCTGGTTTTAAATTCCAAATCATTTCTTGTAAAATAAGAATGTCATTTGGATATTTAATAATTGGACGTCCCATCCAACTATAATTATATGTGTACTTGTATTTATCTGCATGTAACATCCAATCAAGAGATTTTTGTCTCAATTCTTGATCATTACCCATTTCTTTTATTGCTTCAGCTCTTTCTAACTCAAATTGTTTAATTGGATCCATGCTATTATTTTAAAATATTAAATATCGTAGTAATTTCTTTTTTCATTTTTTCTTTTCCTCCAAAATCGTGCTTGATTTTAGAAATCTGATCTCTACAAAGATAAAAAACGTTTTCAGATAATGGCAATTCAGAATGAATATTGATCTTGCATTTTTTATTAAATTGATTTTCAAACTGTTCAGCTACCATTCTGGCTATTTCTACTATCGTATAATTAACTCCTGAAGAAACATTTATTGTTTTATTTTTGAAAATTTCAAATTCAGCGCAATATTTTGCACTGACTACAGCTAAATCATTGACATCTATAAAATCACGTTTTTGCAAACCTGAACTCAATAAATTAATTTCACCTTTTTCAATTGCTTCTTTACAAAAACAAGAAGGAACTAATGACCATCGATCTGTACTTCTATACATCGGAGATCCGAAAATATTTGTAGGACGAATAATAATATAATCTATCCCTTTTGTTCTTTGATACATTTCAAAATATTGTTCGGCAAATTGATGGGTTATACCATAATCATTTGTAGGTTGTAAAATAGATTTTTCAGACATGTCTCCTTCAACAGCTCCATACACTTGAAATGTTGAATAATAAATGGCTTTTTTAATGTTGTTTTTTACACAGAAGTCTAAGGCATACCTTGTCCCTAAAACGGATGCATTTATAGCATAACTAGGATCAGCAGAGTCAATATCATTAGCAGCACCTAAATGAATGAATACGTCATATTGTATATCATTTATTTCAAATTCAAAAGGAGTTGTTATATCTTGAAAATAAATTTTAATTTTATTTGAATAATTACGTGTAAATTCATTTTCACTACGTACAATTATTGATACATTATGACCTTTTTCAATAAGTTGCTTTACTAAGTAACTTCCAATATAACCAGACCCGCCTGTTAAAATTATATTCATAGTAGATTAAATTATAATTATTTTTTCAATAACACTAACAAAACTTTAGATAATTTTAATTCAATATATTTATGAAAAAGAAAAGATAAAATTAAAATTAAGGGTAAACATATCAAAAAAGAAGATATATAATAATTAATACCTAAATATTGATTACAAAAAGGGATTATAATTGAAATTGAAATAAATTGATGAATTAAATACAACGGATAAGAAATTCTTCCTAAAAACAAAGTAGCTTTGTTACTAATAAATTTTAATTTATTAGTAACAAGTAAACTAAATAGAAGAAAATAAATTGAAGTTGACAATAAATGTTGATTGAAGCTTATAAAAGTTTCATCCGATAATGAATGAAATTGGTAAAAAATAAAAATCTGTATACCATAACAAATAAGCAGCATAGTTAGTCCAATTGCAAGCTGAATTTCTTTTTTGTATATTTTATAAAATAATATTCCTGCGCTAAATAAAGGAATCCATTTAAATAATGGGAAATTAAATAATATGCTTTGATAATACTTATTATCTGGAGATATAAATAACTCGCATACAAAGACTATCACTGTAAATATAAAAAACAAAATTGGTATTTTTACTCTAAACCGAAAAAGAAAGAGCACTAGAACGTAAAAATTAAGTTCAAGTATTAATGTCCAAAATGGACCATCGATATCTTTTACTTTAAAATAATACTGAATCATCGTTAAATTAATAAAAAAATCTTTTATAGACGTTAATTCAATATTAGGGAAATCAAGATAAAAAGCAATCCTTATTAGAATAAAAGTAAAAATAACAACTACCCAATATATTGGAAATAATCTAATAAAACGTGACTTAATAAACGCAATTGGTTTACTCTCATTATCTATACTGTTGTAAATAACAAAACCACTTATCATAAAAAACAAATCAACTCCTGTACTTCCAATATTGAAAGTCAATCCATTACTATTCATTAATAAATGAAAAATAACAACAAGAAGTGATGCAATTCCTCTTAGTGCATCTAATTCAAAAATTCTTTCTTTTGCTTTTTTGTTCATTTACATAATAAAATTTTTGTGGTTGCTATCTTTTTCAGATAAAACCAAAGGTTTTGAAGCCCATTCAATATTAAAAACTGGATCATTCCATCTAACCGCTGTTTCATTTTGAGGTGAATATTCTGATGAAACCATATAAGCGACTTCACAATCTTCTTCCAATGTAAGAAATCCATGTGCAAAACCTTTTGGCACGTATAACATTCTTTTGTTATCTTCAGAAAGCTCTACTTTAATGTGCTGACAATATGTATCAGAATCTTTTCTTAAATCAATAATCACGTCTTGTATTTTTCCTCTTACACAACGAATTACTTTAATTTCTTCGCAGCCATTGATTTGATAATGCATCCCTCTGAGTGTATATTTTTCTTTACTTCTCGAAGCATTTGCTTGAACAAATTCAGTTTCTAATCCCGCATTTTTAAATTCTTTAGCACAAAATGTTCGACCAAAAAATCCTCTTTCATCTTGAATTGGTGTCATATCAATTGTGAAAGCACCTTTTAATTCTGTTTCTGTAAATATCATTTAATATTGATTGAAAATATTTTTAAAATTCCTCCCCCTTGTGTCCCCCTCCAAAGCTAATCTTTATACACATCTTTTTAATTTACTTTAAAACTGTCAATTATAGCTTCGAATCACTATTTCTCTCACTTTTCCTTGATGAAAAGTAAGCAAAAATCAAGATCTTTCTAAGGAAGTTTTTACTACATTACTTTTCGTAAAACCGCACGTAAATACTCTTCTTCATGCTTCTTTTCGCAGAAAAAGCGAAACGCAATTACGAAGAAATTTACAGCTACTTCTTTAGAAAGACCAATCTAACCAGCTTCGCAATCAATTTTTAATCAATAAAAAATATTTGTGTATAAAGATTAGCCTCCAAAGGGGGAAATTAAAAAACTATATACTTTTAATGTATAAATCTTTGTCAACGATATCTTTTTCGATTAATTGGTTAATCACATTCAATCGGATTAAATTCGAATTTCTGAAATTTTTATCGTTGAAATTGATTTTTTCTAATCCTTCTTTTAATTCTAAAATCGTTTGTATTAAATTGTATTTTGGCTGATGATTGGGTGCTATTCTTTTAAATTCATCAAAGTTTACTCTATAAGAACGCTTATCAGGTGCTGCATTTTCATTGATAGAAATCGTAATTGTTGGAAAAACTTCTTTTACTGCTTCTGCCAATTCAAATACTTGGTAATTCCACTCGTTGCTGCCTGCATTCACTAATATATATGGTTCAGATGATTTTCTGTTCATTGCCCAATCAATTGCTCTTCCCATGTCTTTCACATTTATTAGCGGTCTCCATGGTTTACCATCACTCAATATTTCAATATGCTTGTTTGCAATTGCAGACGCCACAAAATCATTCAATACTAAATCCAATCTTAAACGATCACTCATTCCGCAAGCAGTTGCAAAACGTAAACAAGTAACTTTAAAATCAGAAGTCGCCACTTTCTCAAGTTCTATTTCAGCATTTACTTTTGATTTTGCATACGCCGTTAATGGATTCACATCTGAAACTTCAGTTCTATCACCTTCCTCAGCAAAACCATATACACTACAACTTGAAGCAAATACAAATGATTTTACTCCTTGTGATTTAGCTCTTTTAGCAATATCAACTAAACTATCACAATTAATATTAATTGTTAAAGCTTCAAATTTATTTCCAATAGGATCATTTGAGATAGCTGCCAAAGCAATTATTGAGTCATAATTACTTAAATCTAAATTTTCACATTTTCGAACATCACCATAAATTTGAACATCTAAAAAATTATCAGGCGAAAATAAATTCGCAGTATAAAATTTAGAAAAATAACCACAATCAAAACCAGTTAAATGAGATTTTGGATATGTTTTACGTAATAATTTTGTTAATTCAGGCCCAACATATCCTAAATTTCCTAAAATTAATATTCTTTGATTTACCATACTTTCCATTTCGCTGAATTTGTTTTCCAAAGTTCTTCTAATTCTATTTTATCTCTCAATGCGTCCATACATTTCCAGAATCCAAAATGCTTAAAAGCACTTAATTGACTATCTTTTGTCAAATTTTCTAATGGATTTTCTTCCCACATCAATTGATCACTATTTTCAGGTAAATAATCAAAAACTTTTGAATTTAACACGAAAAATCCACCGTTGATCCATTTTCCATCTCCTTTTGGTTTTTCTTGAAAACGCAATACCTCATCAGATTCAGACAAATCCATTCCTCCAAATCTAGCTTCAGGCTGAACGGCTGTTAAAGTCGCAATTTTCCCGTGTTCATTGTGGAATTTTAACAACTCATCAATATTAACGTCAGCTAAACCATCTCCATAAGTCAACATAAAAGTTTCATCTCCAATGTATTTCTGAACTCTTTTTAATCTACCAGCCGTTTTTGTTTCCAATCCAGTATCTACTAAAGTAACTTTAAAAGATTCTGCATTAGTGTAATGAACATCTACTTTGTTATTACCTAATTCAACAGTAACATCAGAATTATGCAGGTAATAGTTCATAAAATATTCTTTTATTACATAACTTTTATAACCCAAGCAAATTATAAATTCATCAAAACCGTATTTACTGTATATTTTCATAATATGCCATAAAATGGGTTTCCCTCCAATTTCAACCATTGGTTTTGGACGAATGTCCGTTTCTTCTGATAAACGTGTACCTAAGCCACCTGCAAAAATTACTACTTTCATGTTTTTTTTAAGGTTTTATAATTATTCCTTGGCAAGTCGGAAAATAAAGAATCTCAACACCTTTACTTTTTGCAAATGCTAAATGTGCTTTTTCCTGCTCTTTTGTCGCATTCATGTATCCAAAATCATCTAAAACAATTATCCCTCCACTTACCATTTTATCCCAAAAATAATTTAAGGCTGCGATTTCAGGTTCAACGCTATTCATATCAATTGATAAATAAGCAATTTTATTTGTTTCAACCTTAGAAAGTGTTTCAGGAATCGCCCCTTTTATTATTTTAGTATTAAAGTTTTTAAATGTTTCTTTAACTTCATCATAAATTTTGACATGAGGAGAATACGATATTTTAGAACCTTCCATTTCTTTTTCTGAACTGTATTTTTCTGATAATCCTTCAAATGTATCCATTAAATAATAGGTTTTATTTAATGTATTAAAATCTGTATAATGAATTATACTTCGAGGAAAAACGCCGGTAAATACCCCACATTCTACAAAGTCCCCTTCTAATTTGGAGGCATGCATTGCTGCCCAACAGGCCAAATGAACTCTCCATCGTATATCACAGTCATAATTCACTGTGTTTTTACATGTTTCTTTTCCTAATCGATATGCTTCAATGAATTTTTCATTGTATAAGAAATCTGCTGAATGAAGTGTATATAAAGAATCTCCACTGTATGTTAAATGGTCTTTGTATAAAGGTAAAAATTGACTTCTTAATTTGTCTATTTCAATTTGATTTAAAATTGCTCTTTCATAAAAAACAGGATTAAATAACACTTTCAGTGCATACTTTATTCGTTTTGGAATCATTCTATAATTTCTATTTTTTTCAATGAACCACTTCGGATTCAACACATTGATAATTCGTATTTCCCCACCAGTTATTTTCCCAAAGTACGATTCCTTTATCATGAAGTGGATCTGTGAAAGCAATTTCGAAAAACAAACTTTTTAGCACCATATCAAAATCTTTTACTCCAGTAACTTCATTTCCTTGTCCTAATGCAAAACCAAAATAATATTGTCCTTTTGCAAGTTGATGATTTTTAATTTTTAGATCAATTTTAATTTCACTCCCTTTATTTACACAAAATTTATCAGGTGTGAAATGAGCTCCAACAGGAACTTCCTGCAATGTAAAAATATTAAAAGCTATTCTAAAATTATCAACACCTTTATTGGCGAAGATAGTCAATCTAACTGTAATGTCATCATTTGTAGCATATTGATTATTCGGGAAAACATTAACAAATTCAATTGATTTAATATCCAATTCAAACATCAAGTCATCATTTCTATTTTCTTTTGTATTGTCAAATATACTAGATGTATTAAAATTAATTGCACTAGAAACATACGCATCGATAGCTTCTGAAGAAGATCCATCAAACAAAACTTCACCATTGTTCAATAATATTCCTCTGTTACACAAGTTTTGTACAGATCCCATATTATGACTTACAAACAACACTGTTCTTCCTTCTCCAGAAATATCTTTTATTTTACCTAGACATTTATTTTGAAATTCAGAATCACCAACCGCTAACACCTCATCTATTATCAAAATTTCAGGTTCTAAATGTGCTGCCACAGCAAATGCTAAACGAACATACATCCCAGAAGAATATCGCTTTACGGGGGTATCAATATATCTTTCAACAGAACTAAATTCAATTATTTCATCTAATTTTTTAGTAATTTCGTGCTTTTTCATCCCTAAAATAGCACCGTTCAAATAAATATTTTCTCTCCCTGTCAATTCAGGATGAAAACCTGTACCAACTTCTAACAACGAAGCAACTCTTCCTTTAATTTTAACAGTACCAGTCGTTGGAGCTGTAATCCTTGATAGGATTTTTAAAAGTGTACTTTTACCTGCGCCATTTCTACCGATAATACCCAATACATCGCCTTGATTTACATTGAAATTAATGTCTTTAAGTGACCACACATAATCAGAATTTCCAATAGTCGTTCTATCATTTGTTTCTCCTAATTTTAGTAAGGGATTTTCTTTTCCACGAATATTACTCCACCATTTTGTGAAATCATCTTTCATCGTCCCACTACCGATCAAACCCAAACGGTATTGTTTTGATAAATTTTCAACCTTAATTAAAGGATTCATAAATCTATTATTAAACTATTCATTTCTTTTTTGCCAAAACTAAACAACTACCACCAAATAAAATACGTTTACCAGATTTAACCCTCATTAATTCTAATGCCCATATTTTATTTAATATCTTTTCGAAAATACTTTTTTTACTGTGATTTTTATTATGTGACTCGAAAACATTTTTATTTTTATTAAGACCTAATAAAGTTGGAATTGTTCTAAATATAAATACTGGGATAGGTAAAACCGAAAAGATATAGGTCGAATACGTAATTTCAAAACCTGCTTTTTTTAGAATATTTTCTATTTCTTTCAATTTATACCTTCTAAAATGTCCAGCAGCAACATCATCTTTTGACCATAAAAAATTAAATGATGGTACAGTTAACATTAACTTCCCATCTTTTTCAAGATATAAATGCAAGGATTTTAAAAATTCAAGATCGTTCTCAATATGCTCAACAACATCAAATACACCTAAAGAAGGTATACTATCTTGTTCAAAACCAGCATTTTCAAGTGTTGAACAAATTACATTTACTATTCCTCTTTTTTTTGCGTTTAAGCATCCTTTAAGACCTGGTTCCAATAATACAGTTTCAATCCCTGAGTTTTGAAATCCCCTTGTAACAAAACCATTCCCCCCGCCAATGTCAAAGAAAGTTGTTGAGGTACAATTTTTAATATATGTTTCAATAATACAATTATTTCTGTGTGAAAACCAAAAACTGTTGTCTTCTAACGAATAATAATCTTCATTCTCTTCCTCAGGATAAGAAATCTCACTATTGTGTTCTGAAAAAAATATAGAATCTTTTTCGATAAGATTATTTGTGTATTTTGATAAATTTAACATAATTTCTTTAAAAATATTAATAGAAATTCAACAAAGCAAGCTAACCAAATTTTACAAGAATATCCATTACATTTGAAGGATCCAATTCATAAAACATCGTTAGTCTGACTAAAACAAACAGGGCAAACGCATTTAGATTTTTTAAAACCACAGATTAACACAGAGTTTTTTCACTGAGTGTTACAAAGTTTGTCTCTGAAAAAATCACTCTCCCACTCTAAAAAATTAATCCTCTTCTACAAACAAATCAATTCAATTTATCAGAAATAATATAAATAGGTCTATTCTTAACTCCTTCAAATATTTTACCAATATACAAACCAACAACGCCTAGCGTCATTAATATTAAACCTGATAAAAACCAAATAGAAACAATTAAACTCGCATATCCACTAACTGTAATATCTCCAATAACATAACGTATAATATTCCATATAGCAAAGACAAAGGAAAAAAGTGAAATTACACCCCCTATTTTAATAATAATTCTTATTGGTTTATCCGAAAAAGCCAAAATAACATCGATTGATAAATTTATTAATTTTTTAAAACTATAAGATGTTTCTCCTTCAAATCTATTTGAATGTTCTACAAATATCTTTGTTTGCTTAAATCCAACCCATTTGACCATCACAGGGAAATATCTAATTTTTTCACGCAATTGACAAACTGAATCAATCACTTTACGATTATAAATTCCAAAATTTGCTATAGAAGCATCATGTTTTGAACCTGTCAAATAAGACAGTGTTTTGTAAAATAAATTAGAAAAAATTCGTTTAAAAAATTTATCTTTTCTTTCGAGTCTCTGCGCAAAAACAACATCATATCCTTCTTTTGCTTTGTTTAATAGATTTATAATTTCCTCGGGCTGATCTTGTAAGTCGCAATCCATAACAACTACCCATTGACCTTGAGAAGAATCCAATCCTGCTGTAATTGCATAATGTTGGCCGTAATTTCTACTAAGCTTGATTCCTTTGATTCGACTATCTTTTAAGCAATTCCGTTGGATCGATTCCCATGAATTATCTGGACTTCCATCTTCTACTAAAATGATTTCGAAATCTAAATTATTAACTTCCAAAGTAGCTATAATTCTTTCAACCAATGTATCTACAATGTTTTCCGCAAGATAGACCGGTGAAACGATGGATATAAAAGGGCTTGTATTATTCATTTATATTTCCTCTTTTTATTAAACGGTATCCATAAAAGTTCTTTCTGTCCTATTGAACAATATAATTCCGATAAACAAAACTACTGACATAAAAACAAAGCTGTACATTAAATCATATACACTTTCAAAACATCCTTTCCCCATAAATCCAAAACGAAAAGCTTCAATAATTGGTGAAATCGGATTATATTCTAAAATGTGATATGCAGACTGATATTTATCCTTAATACTAGATAAAGGATAAATTACAGGAGTTACATACATCAATAAAGTAATTCCAAAAGAAATAAAATACGTTAAATCTCTATATTTGGTAGTTAATGAGGAAATTATAATTCCTAAACCCAATGAAATTCCAGCTAATAAAAAAATTAACACTGGTAATAAAAACACAAAACTATTTGGATGTATATCCCCTTTATACAGGTAATATCCCCATAAGCAGAAAAATAATCCTAACTGAATGAAAAATTTTAATAAATTAGAAATAACAGTAGAAATTGGGGTTACCAATCTTGGGAAATACACTTTACCAAATAAACTTGCATTTGCTGTAAAAGTATTCGTTGTAGCCATAAAACAAGCTTGAAAATATCCCCAAAGAGTTGTTCCTCCCAAATAAAATAAAGGAGCAGGGATTCCATCTGTTGAAATTTGAGCAATCCCGCTAAAAACAAAAGTGTAAATAAATACGGTAAACAAAGGTGCCAAGAAAAACCAAAGTGGTCCAAGGACTGTTTGCTTGTTCATGGAGACAAGGTCTCTTTTTACAAAAATGAATACTAGATCTCTGTATTCCCAAATTTCTTTGAGATTGATGTCTAACCATTTTGTTTTTGGTTGGATGATGTGAGACCAATTACTATCTTTCATAGTTTATAAATTTATTTCAATTTCTCGACATTCACTAATTAAATTTGATATGAATTAGTGACAATATTATCTCTTACCCAATTTTTAAAAATTATGTAATTAACATGATCAAAAATTAAAGTCAAAAACAAAAAAAACTTTTGTTAAATTTATTAATGACTTTTTTTTTTCAAATCACTTAGAATGTACTTATAAATTGATTCTGTATATATTTCTGATCCTTGTTGATTCAAATGTTCAATATCATTAAAATATTCCGGATTATTCATGAAAAGCGAATCTTGATAATGATTAACAAACGGTATATCATTTTTCTTTGCAAATCCCGAAACATACTCAATTGATTTTCCATTCCCATTTGATTTGGCATAAAAAGGTGAAACAAATATATAGAGCTTAATATTCAACTTCTTACATTCAAAAATAAACTTTTTAAAAGCATTTATTTTATTTTGATCCAAAATTCCTTTTAAATTATTAGTATCGTTAACAATCGGTTGATTCCATTTACTTTTCAACGACAAATAACCCTTGACATCCTTATCTTCAGAGCCCTTGGGTAATTCCATATTTCCATACAAAATCTGAATCAACAATGAATTAAACGGATAGGTTTGAGAAAACAACTTAATTTTCTCATACTTACTTCTTAACTCAAGGACTTTTCCTAATTCAGGATGCTGTTTATAATAAGGTAATAAATAGGACAGTCTGTCGTAACTATCGGTATCAGTTGTTAATTCATTTTTATTAATATCCAAAATCACTATTTTGGGTATATACCTTTCTAAAATACAAGACAGTACTGCATTATGACTTACGATTCCGTTGCCATGAATACCACAATTATAACTTGACAGGTGCATACCTTTTTCCAGGTTTAATGCGTTGTAGTGATAAGTTGCCCTTGATGATCCAATAATCAACAAATCAGCATTTGTTTTATTAATTGTGTAATTTATTCGGTGCTGCAAACCTGACTTTTGTGTGAAAAAATAATGCCTTAATAGACTACCTATTCCCCAATCCAAGGCGATCAAGATCAACACAAAAATGATCAGGCTTTTTGAAAATGTTTTTATTTCTTTACTTTTAATGGGCATCTTTATTAAAATTGAAAATAAATAAATTGCCCTCCATCAAATACACCAAATAATACAATAATAATAAGTATCATCGCATAAGAAATTTGTTTAATCATGTATCTATTTTGAATCTCCTGAAATTTTTCTTTAAAAAATTCTTGTTTAACTTCTATTGTTATCAAAGCTAGAATCGCCACAATCGAATACAATAATGAAAAAATTTCATTTCTAATTTTAGGTATATAAAGTGATCCTTCCAAAGATCCAATTTTCTGATAGATCATTAATGCATCGTGTATGCTATTGGCTCTAAAAAAAATCCATGTCAGACAAATCAATATAAAGGTTATTCCAATTGAAATAGGTGTAAAAATCAGGCTTAATTTTTTATTTTTCAGAAACGGAATTTCCATTTTCTTCAATGACATTGTTAAAATCAATAATACCCCATTGGATGCACCCCAAGCAATATACGTCCAGTTGGCACCATGCCAAAAACCGCTAATGATAAACACAATCAATAAATTCAAATAGATTCTTTTTATAGCTACACGATTCCCTCCAAGTGGAATATAAACATAATCTTTGAACCACGTTGATAATGAAATATGCCATCGATTCCAAAATTCAGCTACTGATTTTGAAAGATAGGGTCTATTAAAATTTTTCATTAAATCATAACCCAAAACCTTAGCTGTTCCTATTGCAATATCTGAGTAACCTGAAAAATCACAATAGATTTGAAATGCAAAAAATACAGTTGCAACCATAAATGTTACCCCCGAATGGTGTTCGGCATTGTTATAAACAGCGTTAACATATACCGATAACCGATCCGCAATCACCACTTTTTTGAGCAAGCCCCATAACATCAATTTTAAACCAATTGAAATATTCTCATACCTAAAAGGATGTTTCTCGTAAAATTGATGGATCAAATTTTGGGGCCTTTCTATCGGTCCTGCAACTAATTGAGGGAAGAACATTACATATAAAGCATACAAACCGAAATGCTTTTCTGCTTTTTGATTTCCTCTGTACACTTCTATCGTATAACTCATTGCTTGAAAGGTATGAAACGAAAGGCCTATTGGCAATAAGATCGATAAATATGGAACATGATTTTGAATATCAAAAACATGTAAAAAGGAAGTTAAAATATCGTTGAAAAAATTATAGTACTTGAATGTTGCTAAAATTCCAATATTCGCTACTAAACTTAAAATTAAAAATTGCTTTCGTTTTTTTCCTACTGATTTTTCAATTAATATTCCTGCAAAATAATCTACAACAATAGTAAAACCTAATATCAACAGATATATGGGCACAAAAAAACCATAAAAAAAACAACTGCTAATCAGTAACAACAACCATCTATATTTATTTGGTAATAGATAGTATAAACTCGTAACTATTAGAAAGAAAAAAACAAAATGAAAAGAATTAAATAACATGCAAAATAAATTTCAACTATAGAAACTGTCTAACTTTTAGCTTTCTTACCAAAATAAGAAATTGAGAATATTACAATGAATAAAAAAAGTTCAATAAGTGTGGACCATATCCTCGAAAGCAAAGCTATTATCACTGTTATCGCATTTGGAAAAATGAATGATAGTAAAAAGATAAGCATTCCTTCTCTGACCCCTATTCCTCCTGGAGAAAAAATTGCTAAAAACCCTGTAATTGCTGATATTGTAAACGCAAAGGTGATGAAAAAATAATCCTCAATTTTAAATGTATAAAACGAATTAATAAAGAAAAAAATCGCCCAACTATAAATAATCCAAGCAATTAACACAAGAAACAAAGCATACAACACTTGTAAATATGTTGATGTAACCTCTATTTTTTCTTTTTTTAGAATTGTGTATAAAATATTTAACAGGTAATTAAGTATACGAGGATGGATAAGTAGTAAGCACAATAGTAAACCTATTACAATTAAGTTTTTATAAGCTTTAAAATCAACTACTTGAGAAAAATACATACAACCCAATGTAATTATTCCAGGTGCCAAAATACCGATAATTGATTCCTGCAATGAGCAAACCATAATTTTCTTTTTTGAAATTCCTTTTTGCTCATAATTATATAATAACATTCCGTACGTAAATACTTTTCCAGGAATGTACTTACCAAAATCGGAATATACTCTGATCTTAAAGGTTTCAAAAAAACTAACACTGCATTGATTTTGTTTGGTCAGAATAAACCAAATTACAACCATCAAAAATAATTGAAACAAATAAATCACAACAGACATACTAAAAAGATATAAATCAATATGAATATCATTCAGATTTAATAAATTAAAGTTAGTATAGAGGTACCTAGAAATAAAAAAAAATATTAATCCTATTACCAAAAACTTAAACCACTTGAGTAGTTTATTCGATTTCATTCGACTGTGTTTTATTTTCTGTTGGTTGAATTCTCACGGAAAGATGTATAGTTGGTAACTTCCAAACTCGAACTTAATTCCGAATTAACATTGTTTCAATTTGATGAATTCTCCTGTACTATATTTCTTTGTTATGTTTAATTAAATTGACAATTTGGATTTAATAATATCTGTTATCAAAACTATATCAGCATCTTTTAATTGAGTATAAGTTGGCAAACTGATCCCTCCAGTAGAAATAATTTCCGTTACAGGTAATTCTGTTTTACTATCGATAAAAGGCATTCTGTGACAAGGGTGGAATGTTGGCCTTGAGTCAATATTGTTTTCTTTCAATACAGAAATTACCTCATCTCGTTTTCCGTCTTTTACAATGATTGTGTATAACCAATTTACAGGTACACTTACATCATCTCCTTGAAATGGTAATTGAATTTGTGGAATATCTAACAGAGAAGAATACAAAGTAAATATCTCTTTCCTTCTTTTTAAAAATTCATCTATTTTTTCAAGTTGTGCCAAAGCAACTGCCGCTTGAATATTTGTGAAGCGATAATTATAACCTACAGCTTCATGATAATATCTTCTGGTAGGAGACATTCCGTGATCTCGCAGTGTCTTCATTCGTTCAAAGAAAACAGGGTTTTTTGTTGAAACCATTCCACCTTCACCGCTTGTAATCAGTTTATTTCCATAAAAACTAAAACAGGAGATATCACCAAATCCACCAGTTGGCAAACCTTCATAACTTGCACCAAGTGATTCTGCACAATCTTCAACAATAAACAAGTTGTTTCGTTTCGCTATCTGCCCCAATTCATTCATTGCCGCTGGATTCCCATATAGATGTACAACCATTATTGCTTTTGTTTTTGAAGTGATTTTTTGTTTGACATCATTTGGATCTAAACACCATGTTACTGGATCAATATCAACAAAAACAGGAATGGCTCCACAGTAAAGTATTGCATTTATTGTAGCAATAAATGTAAACGAAGGAACAATAACTTCATCTCCAGGTTTAATTTCCAGGCCTAAAAGTGCGAGATGTAAAGCTACAGTTCCATTAGAGCATGACAACGAATATTCTACCTTTATTAGTTTTGAAAATAAATTTTCAAAACTAGTCACATATTCTCCCAATGAAGAAATCCAATTCGTTTTAATACAATTCTCTAAATAAACAAGTTCATTTCCTGAAAGTTCACTATTCGATATTGGGATAAATTCATTATTTCTCATACATATTCTTTTTCGGATTCGATGATTTATATTAAATCTAATCCTCTTTTTACTTTTTTTATTATACGTTCATTCTCTTTAAAACTGTTTGTAATTGGAATACAAAGAATATTTTCAATTACAAAATCTGTGTTTTTAAATTCACCTTTTTCATCACTAAAATATTGAGGTAATTTGTAACTGAATGTAAACCCCAAATCAACCCCTTGCTTTTTCACGGATTGATATACACTATTCTTATTTTTTACTAAAATAGGAAATCGTGAATAGGTATGTAATTTTTTATTTATTATTGGCTGTGGGATTGAAATTACTTGACAACTTTGACTGATTTCTATGTGGTATAACAAGGCTGTTTTATTTCTAATCTCTATAATTTTTTTTATTTTACTCAATTGAATACCAAGTAACTTCCCTTGAAATTTTGAAAACGATTTAAAGTTAATTCTATATCGTTCTACCTCTAAATCCAATGTATCTGCTTGAGTAGTTTTTTTACCAAGTAATCCCCAAATAATAAGTATGATATTATAAGTAAATGGATTAAAAAGTATTACATCTATTAAAGATTTAAAAATATACTTTAGCGAAGACTCTGTTCCTGCATAGATTGTTTCATTTCTTAATTTTTGCAGTATTTCAGACTGACCAACGATCACACCACCTTCGATTGATGAGATCACTTTTGATTTTTCAAAACTAAAAAAACCAATATCTCCCTGAATACCCAATTTTTCTCCATTTAATTCTGCACCAAAAGCAGATGCTGAATCCTCAATAACTACTATTTTTTTTTCTTTACAAAATTCTATAATTTTCTTAAATTCAGTTGGATATCCAAATTGATGTGTTACAACTACTGCTTTTGTCCTGTCAGTAATCAATGGAAGAATGTTTTCATATTCCATATTCAACGTTTCACGATTAATGTCTGCAAAAACTGGTTTGACTTTTGATTTATTAATTCCACCCAACAATACATTACATGTAAATGCGGGTACGATGATTTCATCACCTTCTTCAAACAAACTTTGTAAAATCAAATAAAACGCTTCTCTTCCTGAATTTACAAAAACACCATCCTTAACATCTAAAAAATTCAATATCTCAATTTTGAGTTTATCCTCTTTATAAGGAGATAAGATAGCTCGAACTATCTCTCCAAAAGTATGAGGATTTGTAATTCGTGGATACGTTATAAATGTCATTAATCTATAATTGTTCAAATTAATCTTTTCTCAAGATCCAGATATACGTTGGGAAAATAAAATAAAACACATTGATACGTAACAAGAAAGAAGCAAATTTTGATAGCGTTTTTTTTCTAGCAAGCAAACCACTTACACAAAATTTTTGTGGATTTTCTATGATCTTTTTTGTATAGTCAATTCGCGAAAAATCTTTTACTAGTTTTTTTAATTGGGGTAAAAAGTAAAAAGTCTCATAATATTGTGGAATCTTTCGAAATAATTTGACATATCTGTTAGCAATCCATTTGGGAAGCATTGAGGCAAATAATAAATTATATTCAGGATCGAATAGTGCAATTTTATTTCCAGCCGCAAAATAGCAAATTCCACCCTTTTTTAGAACCCGATGAATTTCTGACATCATCAAGGGGGCTGAAGGTACATGCTCATATACATGAGAACAAATAACTATGTCAAAATAATCGTTATCAAATTTGAGCTTATCAGCTGACATATTTTCAAAAATGACACCGTTAGTATTATTTTGCTTAGCCATTTCTAACGAATTTATATCAATATCTATCCCGTAGAACTCTTTGAACGAAGATGCTAAAAAATTACTAATAATACCAGTATAACATCCTATTTCAAGAACTTTTAATTGAGCTAAATCTTGATTATAATCTGAAAGAACTGCTCGTATTTTTTCAGCTTTATTCTCCCTGCTTTTTTCATAATTATCCCTGTCTACTAATGTTTCAGAAAAATTATCTTGATACTCTATCATTAATTATTTGTTAATCCATCAATTGCATGTAAATATTTATCAATTGTTTTATTCCAAGAATAATGTGAGATGATAAATTCACGACTCAATTGCTGATTTGTTTTATAAATCTCTTCGTTGGTTAATATATAGATAATTTTTTCAGCCAAATCATTCGCATTACCAGCTTCAAAATAAAAGCCTCCTTCGTTATCCCGAATTGAACCAATATTTCCTCCAACTTTACTGATTAATGCAGGTTTTCCACATGCCATTGCTTCAAATGCAGCCGTTGCCGAACCTTCAGTATCACCATTAGAATCTATACAAGAGGGGAGTACAAATAAATCGATTGACTGTAAAATAGGTACTAAATCAAATTCTTCAATAAAACCAGGCATAATAATTTGGCCTTCTAACCCAAGTGAATTTCTCAATTCAACTAATTCATTAAATAAAGGGCCTTTTCCTCCTAAAATTAACTTTACATTTGGTATTTCATCTTTTATAATTTTCATGGCTTTAATTAAAAAAACATGTCCCTTTCTTTCGACCATTCTACCTGTAAAAAAAATTACTTTATCACTGTTTTTACAATTATACTTATTTAAAATTTCAATATTTTTATTAGCCAGTTTATAATATTCAACATCAATCCCATCAGGAATAATATGAATATCTTTTCGATTACTTAATTTAAATGCCGTTTCAACTGTTGCTTCACTAATACCTGCAACAATGTCTGCTTTATTAATTACCTTTTTTATATATGGCTTTAAAAAAGCCATATTCCCATTTAAAATAGGGAATAATTCTGCCCCATACATAGTAACAATTAGTTTCTTACCAGTTACTTTTTTTAACCACAAACCTATATATCCAGTTGGAACAACCCAATGTGCATTTATTAAATCAATTTTATGTTTCTTAATTTGTATAAATGAATAAATAAATAAAGATATAAAGTAAAAAGGAACTAAAAATTTATTTTTAGTTTTTTTAATATTTTCGGGTAAACCAGCACCTTTAGTCAAACTTTCTGCAAAAGGAAAAAAATAATGAAATCTATGAACATGGACACCATCTAACACTTCATGACTTTTGGTTTTTAGAGTATGATGAGTAATAACATGAACTTCAAATCCAGATAAAATTAAGTTTTTAGCCATGTCATGTACAAATTTACCTGGAGGGAAATCATTAGAACTTTCAAGACCAGTGGGATAAGAAGTAGATAAAATACAAATTTTTCTTTTCATAGAAATATATTATCTATATAATCTTTCATTGTCTTGAATATCCATCCACATAGCAAATAAAAAACTTTGAAATCCACTAATAAATAAAAAGATAAATGCTAAAATTGTTAAATTATTTATTTGTACTCCATTCATCCAATGAATAAAAATTTTAATACCATATAAAATTGCACCAACTCCAAGACAAAAAGACATATTATATAATAAAAATAATGGATGAAAGTTTCTAAATAAATACTTAAACCATAATCGCTTAAAAAAAGACTTAAATAATAACCACGAAATTCTAGGTATTACTTTCCAAATATTCATTTTCGATTGTTCACCTATATCATAAACAGGTTTTATCTCAACTTCTTTCAATGTACAAAATGCTATATTTAATTTAACTAACATATCATTTGGATATCCATAATTTTTATAAATATCATTAATCCGAATAGAATTTAAAGCTTTTTTCCCTATTGCAGTGTATCCTGTTTGCGTATCTGATACTCGCCAATAACCTGAAGCTAATTTTGTTAAAATAGACAAAACGGAATTGCCAATGTAACGAATTTTTGGTATTACTAATAACGCACTTCGATGAATTAATCTATTCCCTTTCACGTAATCTATATCTTCAAAAACAATTGGATTACAAATCGATTCCAATTCTTCAGGATCCATTTGACCATCACCATCCATTGTTGCAACACAATCAATTCCATGATCTTTAGCCCATTTATAACCTGTTGCAATTCCCGAACCTTTACCACAATTTTTAAGATGACTTATCAAAATAATACGATCAGTATTCATATTTTTATTCTCAATTTCTGAAGTAGAATATAAATTTATTTCCTTTTTCTGAATTTCTTGTAAAATAATATTTCCTCGATTGTATCGATTCGGTTTTACATCTTCCAAAATATTTTTAAAGAAAACTTTTTCAGAAGTGTCTTTTGAAATATAATCTTTTACGATTTCGCTAGTTTTATCAGTTGATTTATCATTTACAATTATAATTCGATCTACGAAATTAGGCATTGTTTCAATTACAAAACCTATTTGTGTTTCTTCATTATAAGCAGGGACAACTACTGCAATTGTTTTATTGTTTAACATTTATTTGATTTAATGAAAAAGTTAAATAACTGGAAAAATTTAAAATCTAATTAGTAAATAAACTTTCGGGTGTTTTTATATGCAATAAACGACTCAATAATAAGAGGCAGAAAAATTAAAGAAATATAAAATACAAAACTTACTTGGTAAGTGTACCGAGTGTAGAGAAAAGTAAAATAAAAAGAAAATAAAAAATTCATTACTAACAGAAAAGAATGAGATATAAATAAAATAATAAAAAGTGGAGACTTAAATTTAGATAAAAAAAGACCTATTATCGAAATAAAAAAAACAACTATGAAAATAATTGGATATAAGAAATTTCGAAAAATGATTGGTTGAATGCTATAAAAAGGATGAATTATCCATCTATATACCCTTGAAGATTTTAAACTCCAATAATCAGAATCCATAATACCTATTAATTTTCCTTTAGAATGTTTCTGATCAAATTGATTGTACAATTCTTTATAAAGTCTATTATTCAGAAATTTATTTATATTCAAACCTTCCTGAAACATATTAGACAAACCACCTTGTCTCAATTGATAATTCTTTTCATAAAAAGAAGTGTTTTCATACCCCAATTCAATGATATCAAACTCTTTACAAAAATAAAACATTTTAAAAAAACCAATAAAATGAGCTGTTTTATGTTTAAAATCTTCTAACGGTGAAATCATCAATTTTTTATTACCGTATTTAGCTATAAACTTATTTTTAAATATAACATATTTATTTCTCTTGGAAAAAGAATGCGAATAATTAGAGTTTAAATCTAAATTAATATTCCCCCATTTATTCCTTGTTTCTGTATGGTTTTCAATAATTAAATTTTTATTACAATCTAGTTGAATAACATGATGTCTTTGATAAGCCATTACATATATAGCATAAGAAGAATCATTGAAGAGTGACTTATCAACTCTACTTTGCTCTACCAAGAGATTTTTACTTAAATTTAAATCCAATAAATCTGTCCATGTTTTATCTTCATTTGTCTCTAATATAATCTTACCGTCTATCGATTGAGTATTTTCGACGGGATACGAAAACAAAGAAAATGAATTATAAAGTGGTGAAAAATAATTGTAAAAACACAAACTAATAAGTGGAATACAAAAAATAACCGTTTTTTGAATAAGAAATTTAATATCTCTACTAAAATAAAAACTATATAATAAATACACTATAATGAATGGTAATAAAACAATACCATTTGCTCGAACAGCGATTGAAAAAACAACCAAACAAGACAAAATAATAAATTGTATCATTCCAAATTTGTGAAATAATCTGATCAATAGAGCAATCGAAATGATAAATATGCTACCCATTAAGCTATCTGGATGAATAGCTGAATCATAATATAAATTAATATTTGAAGACAAATACCCTGAGATCAATATAGCAACAAAGAGTAAATATTTTTTAAAATAAATTTTATAGTAGTAGAAAAAAAGTAATACGGCAAACAACTGAAACAATGACTGTATAGCGACAACACAAATAGTCGTATTATTAATTTTTTCACAAATCCAAAGAAAAAGTGGATACCCAATTCCTGGAAAACCAATTTGAACCTTTGAACCAGAATCAATTAAATTTAATATCCCATAATATTGGTCTGCATCAGTATTAATAAATGGGTAAGGTAAATATAAAAAATAAGGCAACCTCACCAATAGAAATGTGCAAACTATTAACAGAACTGAAAATAAAAATAAATGCTTTTTAAAAAAAAGAAAAATATGCTTCAATATAAACAATGAAAATAATAGATTTAAAGTCTTTGATATTCTATTTAATAGTAACGATTAAACAAAGCTCCGCTGATATCAGTCCCATAAATAAACCGAATAAATAGTAATAAAATAAGCTAAAGGTAATTAAAATTAATGATTTCACTTCATTTTCGAACAGATTTACAAGGAAAGTATTTAATAATAATATTAATAAATAAAATCATTTTTTTTATTAAATAATACTAGGTTAAAATTGGATTTATCAATTTCAAAATAACAACTTGTTAATGTCACTGATTAACAAGTACCTATAATTTGAATAAAGGTTACAACACACTAAACAAATAAAAACAAACAGGAAATGATAATGATATTAGATCAAATACTCATTTTTTTTGAACAAATGAAATTGGAATATTCACTTCAATCCAATTTCCAATAGCAGAAATTCCGACAATAATTCTATATTTTCCTTTTACAAGAATACAAGTAGCTTCCAAGCCTTTGAAAGGGCCTTTAATCACTACTACCTCTTCG